>DATNKH010000723.1:0-2680 GCA_035603475.1 Thermoanaerobaculia bacterium | reverse complement strand
CCAAGCGCTACCCCTCGTCTGCAGCCGCCGCTTGTAGCAACCATCCCGGTCAATCCCGATCGTCAGCGGGTCAACGGACAGAAAAATCCCACGTCAAGCACCATGCCTGTCAACGGCCAAGTTGCGGTCCCCGGTGGTGGCCAGTTAAAAGTCCCCACCCCTCGGGTTGATCAGGTCTTGTTCAAGGTGGTTCCTTTCCTGGCTCTGGCTTCGCGCATGCGGTAGGAATCGCCGTCGGTGACCACGACGCTGGCGTGGTGCAGCAGTCGGTCCAGCAGGCTGACGGCGGTGGTGTGCTCGGGCAGGAACCGGCCCCAGGATTCGAAGGGCCAGTGGCTGGCGATGCCCAGGGCGCGGCGTTCGTAGGCGGCCGCGACCACGCGGAACAGCAGCTGGGCGCCGGTGTCGTCCAAGGGAGCGAACCCGACCTCGTCAATGAGGATCAGCTCGTTGCGGAGCAGGGTGTCGATGACCCGGCCGACGGAGTTGTCGGCTAGGCCCCGGTAGAGAGTCTCGGTGAGCTCGGCGGCGGTGTAGTAGCGGACCTTGTGCCCGGCCTGCACCGCGGCGACGCCGAGCGCGACGAGCAAGTGGCTCTTGCCTGTGCCGGCCGGCCCGACCAGGCACAGATTCTCGCGGGCGGTGATCCATTCCAGCGAGGCCAGGTAGGCGAAGGTGGGCTGCGGGACCGAGGAGGCGCCCAGGTCGAATTGGTCCAGGGTCTTGGTCACCGGGAACGCGGCGTTCTTCAGCCTGGTGCGGGCGTTGGAGGCGTCGCGGGCGCTGATCTCGGCTTCGACCAGGGTGCGGAGCAGCTCCTCGGGTGCCCACCGCTGGGTTTTGGCGGTGAGCAGGAGCTCGGGGGCGAGCCGGCGCATCGCGGCCAGTTTCAGCCGCCGCAGCCCCTCGGTGAGGTCGGGTGCCAGCGGCGGCGCTGCCGCGGTCACGACAGCCCGCCGATGGCGTAATCCGACAGCGGGCGGACCGGGACGACGGGCAGCTCGAGGATGAGCGCGTCCCCGGCGGTCCTGGGATCAGCCGTCCCGGGGCCGGCGGCCAGGATGGAGCGGATGTCGGCGGCGCGCCACCGCCCGAACGCGACCGCCCGGTCCAGCGCGGCCCGGAACTCCTGCTCGCCGTGGGCGGCGCGCAGGGTGTTCAGCTCGGCCAGCTCGGGTCCCAGCCGGGTGTGCCCGGCTGCGGCAGCGCCGGTGATGAACGCCTCGGCAACCGGGCCGAGCGCGCAGAACGCCTTCTCCGCGGCCGTTTTCGGCCGGACGGCCCGCCGCGGCGCGGGCCGCGGGCCGCCGTAGTGGTCATCGAGCACCGAGGCCTCACCCGGCGCGACGAGGATGTGCTCGGCGACGACCTCGCCGGTGGCGGCGACCACCGCGAGCAGCCGTCCGTCATAGGCGCGCACCCCCACCTGGGTGCCGATCAGGGCGACCGGCACTGAATAACGCGCCGACCCGAACCGCACGCAGGACAGCCGGTCGACCTTGCGGGTCACCAGCCGCCCGATGCCGGCCCGCAGCGACGGCAGCGGCGCGAGCAGTTCCCGCTCGATGACCAGCCGCTCGGCCGGCACCGCGCAGATCTCGCTGTGGATCACGCCGTTGACCTCGGCGCACCACGCCGTAGCCGCCGCGTTGGCGCCCGCCAGATCATCGAAGGGCGCCTGCGGCACCATCAGGTCGCTCTTGGCATACCCGACGAGATTTTCGGCGATCCCTTTCGATTCAGGGTCGTTTGCCTCGCAGAAATCAGGCCTGAAACCGTAGTGCGCCGCGAACCGCAGGTACTCCGGCGCCGGCACCACCACATTGGCGACCACCCCGCCTTTCAGGCAGCCCATCCGGTCGGCCAGCACCTTGCCCGGCACCCCGCCCAGCACCTCCAGGCACTCCGCCAGCATCGCCAGCGTCGTCTCCGAACGCTCATCAGCAGCGAACCGCACGAACCGGAACCGGCACCACGCCAGCACCGCGCAGAACACGTGCAGCCCGCCCTCGGCACCCCAGTCGATCACCAGATGCTCACCCGGCGACCACACCGCCGGACGGCGGCCGCGGTGATGATCCCGCCGCCACACCTGCTTCTGCGCCGCGACCAGCCGGCGGAAATTCCGCGGCGACCCGCTGTATCCCGCCGCCCGCGCCGCCGGCAGCAGCCGCTTCGCCGAGATCCGGCCTGAGGTCTTTCCTACCCGCTCCGCGACCAGCGCGGCCACGGCGTCGTAGTTATGCTGCCGCGGCGAGCGCACCGGTGCGCCGCCGCCGGCCTCATGCCGGGCGATCACCCGCCTGACGGTCTTCGGGGTCGTGCCGCTGATCGCGGCCGCCCCACGGTAAGTACCTGCCTCACGGTAGGCCGAAATGATGTCCATCCGATCCCTCGCAGACTTCAATAGAAGCTCCCTGGGCGGTGATGGTGACTGGCTGACACCGCCACCGTCGCCGCCCAGGCCTCACAAACCCGGCCGACACGACGAACGAGGGATGGGGACTTTTAACTGGCCACTAGCGAGGACCTCGACTTGGCCATATACGGGGACTTTCTCATGGCCACGGACATCGCTCATGGTGACTGTGTGTGGTCTCCGGGGGCGTACTGGTTCCAGGTCTTGCCAGCGTCGATCGAGATCCTGCTGGTGGTCTGATCGTGGAAGCCAAGGGTCCGG
>DATNKH010000722.1:0-5319 GCA_035603475.1 Thermoanaerobaculia bacterium | reverse complement strand
AGCTTGCGGCCGGAGGCGAGTGGGGCCAGGAACTGGCGCTTCTGCTCTTCGGTCCCGAACTTCAAGATCGGATCGCAGACCAGCGAGTTGTTGACCGACAGGATGACGCCGGAGTTGGCGCAGGCACGGCTGATCTCCTCGATGACCAGGCTGTAGGACAGGGTGTCCATGCCGCCGCCGCCGTACTCCTCGGGCACCGCCACCCCCGCCAGCCCGAGCTCGCCCGCCTGGTCGAAGAAGCGGCGAGGGAACTCCCCGGTCCTGTCGATCTCCTTGGCGCGCGGGCGCACCACCTCGTCGGCGAAGCGCCGCACGTTCTCGCGGAGCAGCAACTGCTCTTCGTTGAGCTGGATCTCCATGCGTGCCCTCTGAGTGTCAGACAGGGGATCGTGGGCCTGGCGGCGGCCCTCGCCGGATCGTAACAACCACCCCCCGGGGGGTCAAGCGAAGGCCGAGCGGCCGAGCACCAGCGCTGGCGGGGAGGCGCTGCTTTGGTGCACAATGGCGCCGCCATGACAGCGAACGAGCCCCTGGGGTACACCGAGGACGAGATCCGCAGCTTCCTGCCGAGCGGCTGGCGCCTGGGCGCCGCCGACCCGGCGAACGCCGAGCTGGTGCCGCACACCTTCGGTCACTGGGACGCCGGCAAGAATGTGTGGCGGATGCGGATCGTCGACAACGTCGACTTCGCCTGGCCCCTGGTGGTCAGGGCCGCCGACGCCGGGCTGGGGACGAACGGCCGGCTCGAGGCGCTGCGGCGCGCGATGGACAAGCTCTTCCGCGAGCGGCTCGGGTAGCCCGCCCGTCCAAATCTCGTCGCCTGCGCCTGCCTACCGCCCGGTGGGCTTGGGCTTCTCCGACCGCCGACTGTTCGCGGCCGCCGTCCAGGGCGGCACGATGCCGTTCATGCGCGCGTAGGCGATCGCCTGGCCGAGGTGCTCGTGGGCGTGCACCGCCGTCTCGACCAGGGCGAGGCGCACCGTGCCCGGATGGCCGAAATAGGTGATCGACTTCTCGACCTCGCTGTCGGACATCGCCGCGATCGACTCGCGCACCTGCTCGAACGAGACCCGCATCGCCGCGACGGCGTTACCCTTGTCGGCACCCTGCTGCTCGATCTTCTCGAGGTTCACGCCGGCCGGGATCTTCATCCCCCACGTCGACCCGATCTCGTAGTTGCCGCCCGCCACGTGCAGGCAGACCTCGCCGAACGAGCGCACGCCCGGCGCCGGCCGCCAGCCGAACTTCTCCGGCGGCACGACGCTGGCGAGCTGGATCAGCTTCTGCTCGGCGTCGTCGAGCTCCCGCTGGATCTCGCCGCGAAAGCCGGGCGGCCGCTTGACCTTGAGCGGCACCATGGTGGCCGTGGCCGGCGGCTTGCCGCCCGTGGCGGCAGGGCCCTGCTGGGCGACGGCGGCCCGCCAGCCCGCCGCGGAGACCGCCGCCAGGCACGCCACCATTGCCAGGACGGCCGGCGCGGCCGTGACGGCGCCATCAAGGGATCTGCGGCATCGACGGTTTCTTCCCATGGGGGGTCTCCTCTCCGGCCCGGGTCCCGGGCCATCAGCGCCGGGACACGGTCCGGAATCATAACCCGCCGGCGCCGAGGAGCCCCCGGCGCGGGTCGTACCCTACCGGCCGCGCTGGCCCTCCGCCGCCGACCACGGCGGCACGACGCCGTTCATGCGCGCATAGGCGATCGCCTGTCCGAGGTGCTCGTGGTCGTGGCTCGCGATGCCCAGCATGGCCTCCGCCACGATCGCGTCGTGGCCGAAGATCTTGATCGGCTTCTGCAGATCGGAGTCCGGCAGCGCGTTGATGGCCTGGCGGACGAAGTCGAAGGACTGCTTGAGCGCCGCCACCGTCTTGGCCTTGTCCGCCCCTTCCTTCTCGAGGTTGCGCGGGTCGACGCCGGCCGGGACCTTGGCGCCCCAGAAGGTCGGCAGCCAGAAGTTGGCGCTCGCCACGTGCATGAACACCTCGCCGACCGACCGCACGCCCTCGCCGGGGCGCCAGCCGTACTTGTCGGCGGGCATCGCCTCCGCCAGCGCGACCAGCTTGTCCTGTGCCGCGACGATCTGGCGCAGCGTCATGGCGCGCATGCTGCCGGGCGCCGGCGCTTCGCCGGCGGCGGCCGGGGCGGCGGCCGATGCGGCAGGTGCGGTCGCGGCATGAGTCGAGTCGTTGATCGGGTGCTTCATGTTCGGCTGCGCGGCGGCAGGCTGCAGGGCCGCCAGCCCACCGGCCAGCATGGCCACGGCGAGCGACAGGACCAGAGATCTACGCATGAGCTCTCCTTTCGAGCCAGGGTTCAAGGACTCCGATCGACGTCGATCCGGAGCTGCCCCGGCATCATAGCGCGCCGTGGGCGTCGCCTGGCCTCCGGGCTACAATGCGCCAGGCTTGCCACATCGGCGACACGAGGAGGGCATGCACGAGGAGGGCATGGAGGATCGGACGACGCCCGTGCGCACGGCGGAAGTGCCACGATGACCGCCGCCCTGGCGCTCATCGCCAGCACCGGCGTGCTGGCGCTGCTGGTCCTCGCCATCGGCTTCCTGCGGCGGCGCTCCTTCGTGGTGCGCCAGCTGACCTTCCCGCTCGTCGTGGCGGCGCTGGCGGCGACCCTCGAGGTCTTCGGCCGCCTGCGGCCCGGCGTCCCGTGGCTGCCCGCGGCGCTCTCCTGGACGCTGCTGTTCCTCGGCCTGATCACCATCCTCCGCCTGCTGGCGCTGCTGCTCTTCGACGTCCACCTGCTGGGCCAGCGCGGCGTGCGCCTGCCGCCGCTGCTGCCGGCGGTGGCGATGGCGCTGGTCTACCTGGTCACCGCCCTGGTGACCCTCAAGCTTCGCTTCCCGGCCTTCGACATCGGGCCGCTGCTCGCCACCAGCGCCGTCACCTCGCTGGTGCTCGGCCTGGCGCTGCAGCCGATCCTGGCCAACTTCTTCGCCGGCCTGGTGATCACCCTCGAGCGGCCGTTCCGCATCAACGACTGGATCCGGGTGGGCGAGCAGCAGGAGGGCAGGGTGGTGGCGATCACCTGGCGCACCACCCACCTGCGCACTCGCGACAACGACAACATCGTCATCCCGAACGCCAAGCTCGCCGAGGACCGGGTCCACAACTTCTACTACCCGCACCCCCTGCACCTCGAGCGCATCCGGGTGCCGGTGCATTACAAGGAGCCGCCCTACCGGGTGCGCCGCGTGCTGACCGACTGCGCCGCCGGCGTGCCGGGGACGCTCGACAAGCCCTCGCCCGACGTCTACGTCATCGCCTTCGAGGACAGCGCCGTGATCTACGAGCTTCGCGTCTGGATCGACGACGTCGCCAACGCGCCGCGCATCGCCAGCGATCTGCGCGCCCGCGCCTGGGAGGAGCTGCGCAAGGCCGGCATGACCATCCCCTACCCCACCCGCACCCTCCATTTGGCGCCGCGCACAGCATCACGGAGGGCAGAGCGGCAGCGCCCCCCGTTGCCGGCGGTGCCGGCGGTGCCGGCGGCGACCAGGGTGGCGGATACTGCGGCCAGCGCGCGTGCAGCGCAGAGCGCGAGAGCCGCCGGCGGGCTCGGAGCCGAGGCCAGCGGGCTCGGAGCCGAGGGAGCGGAGCCGCCCGGCAGTGCGGAACGCAGCGGCGACCCGGGAGGCCTCGGGATCGCGGGGGTTGACCACGAGGCCGCCGCGCCCCCGGGCGCCCAGGAGGGCGCCCCGACGCCGTCCCGTCTCTACGTCCTCGAAGGCCCCGAGCGCGGCCGGTCGCTGGCGCTCTCCGGCTCGCCGGTCACCGTCGGGCGCTCCCGCTCCTGCACCCTGCCCCTCACCGACCCGAACGCCAGCAAGGAGCACCTGCGGATCGCCTGGGAGTCCGGCAGCTACGTGCTGACCGACCTCGGCAGCAGCTTCGGCACCCGCCTCAACGGCCAGGCGGTCAGCCGGGCCGCCCTCTCGCCGCTCGACCGCATCGCCGTCGGCGACACGGTTATGATCTTCGAGACGGATGAGCCCTGAGACGATCGGCCCGTACCGCATCCTCGAGCCGCTCCGCGAGGGCGGCGTGTCGAGCGTCTACAAGGCGGTAGGACCGGCCGGCGCCCCGGTCGCGCTGAAGGTCTTCTCGACGCGGGTGCTCGCAAGCCCCCCTGCGGCGGCCGATTCCCAGCGGACCGGAGACCTCGTCAGCCGCTTCCATCGCGAGGTCCGCGCCGTCATCCCGCTCTCCCACCCCAACATCTTGCAGGTCCTCGAGACCGGCCAGGACGGCGACCGCCTCTACCTCGCCACCGAGCTCTTCGCCGGCATCTCGCTCGAGCGCCTGCTCAAGCAGCGCCGCCTCAGCATCCCGCAGTCGATCGCGATGCTGCGCGCCCTCTGCCGCGGCCTGGCCTTCGCGCACTCCCGCGGCTGCGTGCACGGCCACCTGTCTCCGCGCCACGTCCTGGTCTCAGCCGACCTCGCAACGGTCAAGATCGCCGACTTCGGCCCCAGCGAGATCGACGTCGTCTCCGAGCTCGACTCCACCCTGCGCACCGGCGCCTACGCCCTGGGCTCGATGGTCTATCTCGCACCCGAGCAGCTCGAGCGCCGCGGCGCCCAGCCGGATCCGCGCAGCGACCTCTACGCCGCCGGCGTCATCTTCGTCGAGCTGCTGACCGGCCGCCCGCCCACCGGCAAGCTCGCCCTTCCCAGCCACGTCAACGCCGAGCTGCCCCCCGCGACCGACGTTCTGGTGCTCAAATGCCTCGACCGCGACCCCGCCAAGCGCTACCCCTCCGCCACCGCCCTCCTCGCCGACCTCGACCGCCTCGAAGAAGCCATGCGCGTCCGCCTCCTCTCCCATCTCCGAGGCATTTCCCGCCTCCTCGGCCCGCCCGGCACCCTCCGCCGCACCCTCCTCCTCGCCACCGGCGCCCTCCTGCTGGTCGCCCTGGCCCTGGCCGGGTACTTCCTCGCCGGAAGATAGCTCCTTGCCCGAGCTTCGACCGCCATCATTCGAGGGCTGTGGCGGCGGTTGTAGTAGCAACCGCCGCCAGCGCAGGCCGTTGAGTGTTGGCCCCCTATGAGATCTGAGCTAGTGGCGGCTTCGCGGGTGGCGGGTGATAGGTATCGCCCGACTTCTTGACCTCGTAGGTGTCCTTGCTCTTCGGTGGGGGGTCCTTCTTGGTGTCTTTTATCGGTTCGCTCTTCTTGCTGTCGTCCTTCTTGGGCGCTGGCTTGGGGTCGTCCGCAGCAGTCAACGCGGTCGGCTGCCTTGCGCTGTTGCAGACAGCCCCCGACTGCGTGGGCGCGCTGGACACCGCGGCTTGAGCTGGAGCGGAAA
>DATNKH010000721.1:0-2784 GCA_035603475.1 Thermoanaerobaculia bacterium | reverse complement strand
GCCGCCGCCGCCGTCGCCCTGATCCTCGCCGGGATACGCTCTCGTCACCGCGAGGAGACGCGCGCGGACCTGCAGGTCGTGGCGCTCGGCACGCTCCTCGCCGGCGGGGTCTACGGCGTCGCTCTCGCCGGCATCCCCGCGAGCAGCCGCCTCGCCGACGGCCCCTTCGCTCCCTTCCTCGGGATGCCGAAAGAGTGGGGCTTTCTCTACCGGATGATCCTGGGTGTCGAGCAGCCCGGCAATGCCTCGAGCAGGATGTCAGTCTCGCTGCTGCTCGACAGCCTGCTCCTGGCGGCGGCTGCCTGGTGGGCGCTGCCCAGGACCGACCCCCCGGGGCGCCGCCATCGCTTCGCCATCGCGGGTCTGCTGCTGCTCGCCGCCTACCTGTTGAGCCCGTGGTGCGTCACCGCGAAGAACCTGCCGCCGCTGCTGGCCATCCTGCCGCCGGTCGCCCTCGCCGCGGCTCTCATCCTGCTGCGCCAGCCGCTCGAGGGGCGCGGCCGGCCGCGGTTCCTGCTCTTCTTCTTCAGCGCGGCCGTCGCCGCGCGGGTGTTCTTCGGCATCGAGGTCGGCCCGCGCATGGGCCCGAACGCTGCGCTGCCGATACCTGGTCTGCTGGCAACCGCCGCCGTGCTCGCCTTCGATCTCCTCGCGCCGCGATTGCCGGCGCCGGAGGTCTTCAGGCGGCGGCTGGCTGCGGTCTTCGCCGTCGCCGGCATCCTGTTCCTCTACCGCATCGCGCGGCTCGACCATCAACCCCAGACGGCGGAGCTGAGGACGGCGGCCGGCGCCCTGCGGCTGCCGGCGGTGAAGGCCGCCGCCATCGCGCACACCCTGGCGTATCTGGACGGCAAGGCGCGCGCCGGCGACACTCTCACCGCCTTCCCCGAGAGCGGCTTCTTCAACTTCGTCACCGGCCTGCGGAGCCCGCTGCGCCAGGACCTGATCGTGCCGGGCGTGCTCTCCGGATCTCGCGAAGCCGCCGCGGTGCGGCGGATCGACGCGGCCGGGCCGAAGTACATCCTGCTCTGCAACCGGACGACCGCCGAGTTCGGTCCCGCGGCCTTCGGCCGCGACTATGCCGTGGAGCTGTGGAGCGACGTCGGCCGCCACTACGTGCTAGCCGCGGCGTTCGGCCCGGCCGCGCCGGCCGCGCCGGTCGGCGCCAAGGACTTCTTCATCCGCCTGTACGAGCGCAGCCCGGCGGCGAACGCGCCCCTGCAGCTGGCCTCCACCGGTCCGCGGCGCCAGCCCACTCCCAGCCTTTCGGCACTCGAATGACGCCGATGACACCGATGACACCGATCACGCCGATGCCGCCGACGACGGCGACGACAGCGCCAGGGACCGGCGACGGACGCACCGCCGCCGCGCCGGATCGCCGAGGGGAGCGGGTCTTGGCGCTCGTCTTGACCGCGGTGGTCGCGGCGTTGTCGGTCGTGCGCATGCTGCATGCCGGCGGCCTCTGGCGGGACGAGGCGGGCGCGGCGCGGCTCGCGGCCCTGCCGACCCTGCGGGAGATCGCCGGCCTGTTCCAGCACGAGGCGTTCCCGCCGCTCTTCGCCGTCACCATCCGCGCCTACTCCCACCTGGCCGGCAGCGGCGACCTGGCGCTGCGCGTCTTCGGCCTGGCGGTCGGTCTGACGATCGCCGGCATCCTGTGGCTCAACGCGCGGACGACGGCGCGCACGGTGCCGTTGCTGTCGCTGGCGCTGCTCGGTCTCGACCTGCCCTTCCTGGTCTTCGGCGAGTCCGTGCGCGGCTACGGCATGGGCAGTGCCCTCATCCTGCTGACCTACGGATTGCTGGCAAGGGCTCTCGCCTGGCAGCCGGAAGCGCACAGCCTGGACGGCAGGCTGCCGGAGCGGCAGGCTCCCCGGCCGGCTCGCAGTCCCGGCGAGATCGGCAAGACGGAGCAGCCGCTCTCGGCCAGGCCGGCGCCGCTCGCCGCTCGCCGCGGGCCGGCCGGGCTGATTGGGCTGGCGGCCATCGCCGCGGTCGCCAGCGTGCAGGTCCTGGTAAGCAATGCGGCCCTGGTCCTGGCCCTCTGCACCGCCGCCGCGGCGGTCGCCGTCGCGCGGCGCCGCTGGCTGCTGGCGGGCGGCATCGTGGGGTGCGGCGCCGCCGCGGCTCTGTCGCTCCTGCCTTATGCGGCGCAGCTCGCCGCGGCCCGGCGGCAATGGAGCGTCATCCTCACTTATTCGATCGGGGCGAGGCAGGTTTGGAAGGCCTTCATCGCGACGGTCGGGCCGCGGCCGGTGCTGGCGGCCTGGCTGCTGCTCGCGCTTGCCGGCCTGGCAGGCCTCGCCCGCGAGCTGACGCGCCGGCGGCGAGTGGCGGCGGTGCCAGTCCCAGTCCCGGCGGCGGCGCCGGGCGAGCGCCTGGAGGAGCGACCGCCGGCGCCGCGGTCCGAGGAGGCGCGAGAGCCCGCCTGGACCGGCGCCGCGGCGTTCGCCGGCTTGACGATCGTCTGCGCGGTGGTCGCCAACGCGATCTTCCTCGAGCGTCTCGGCTATCCGCCGCGCCCGTGGTACTTCCTGCCGCTGATGGCCCTGATGGGGAGCGCGCTCGACACCCTCTTCGGCGTCCTGGCGCGCCGGCGCGGCGGGAGCTACGCCGCTCTGCGGGTCGCCGCCGTCGCACTGGTGGCCGCAGCGCAGGCGATACCGATCTGGCAGCACCTCACGACTCGCCAGACCAATGCCGACCTGGTGGCGCGGGAGGTGGCGCAATCGGCGGCGCCCCAGGACCTGGTCGTGGTCCTCCCCTGGTTCTACGGCGTCA
>DATNKH010000720.1:0-8393 GCA_035603475.1 Thermoanaerobaculia bacterium | reverse complement strand
AACAACGCGCCCGCCGCCGGCAACGCGGCCGCCGCCACCCCCAACGCCCCTGGCGCCGGCGGCGCCGGCGCCGCCGGCACGACGGCGACCGGCAAGGACAACCCGCCGCCGGCCGCGGGCGCGCCGAGCGCCGTCGAAGTGGTGGGCTATGAGCGGGTGCCGGCCAACCAGAGCAAGGCCAGCGGCGTCGAGCTGACCGGCACGGTGCGCAACACCTCCCAGGACAACCTGACCGAGGTGACCGTCGTGGCCGACCTGTTCGACGACAGCGGGGGCTTGATCGGGCGGTTCCCGGCGGTGGTCGACAACCAGCAGCTGCCGCCGACGGACAGCAGCAAGTTCCGCGTGGTGGCCAACGGCGTCGCCGCCTTCGCCGCGATCCGTTGGGAGACCACGAGCAAGGGCATCAGGTCGGTCCAGGGGGCACCAGCGCCTCCGCCCCACTAGCCTGCTCCGGCTCCGGCTAGCCCCGATACTTGGGCACGCCCTCCAGGTCGTGCTCCTTGACCTTCCTCAGCAGGGCGCGGTAGCTGATGCCGAGCAGGCCGGCGGCCCGGCGCTTGTCGCCGTCGACCTCGATCAGCGCCCGGCGCAGGCGGTCGCGCTCGCCGCCGCTCGCGGGCGGGGAGGAGGCGGCCGGCGCGCCCAGCAGCGGTTGCAGGTCGGCCGGCCGCAGCTCCGGTCCGTCGGCGAGGATGACCGCCCGCTCCAGCACGTTGGCGAGCTCGCGCACGTTGCCGGGCCAGGGCTGGGAGCCGAGCAGCTCGGCGGTGCCTTCGGCGAGGCGCGGCACGGGCAGCTGATGACGGCGGGCGATCCCGGCGACCAGGTGACGGGCGAGCAGCGGCACGTCGCTCGCGCGCTCACGCAGCGGCGGCAGCTCGATCGGGAAGACGGCGAGACGGAAGTAGAGGTCGCCGCGAAAGCGCCCCTCCTCGACCATCCGCTGCAGGTCGCGGTTGGTGGCCGCCACCAGCCGCAGGTCGGCATGCAGGGTGCGGCCGCCGCCGACCCGCTCGAAGGTGTGGTCCTCGAGCACCCGCAGCACCTTGCCCTGGATCGCCAGCGGGATCTCGCCGATCTCGTCGAGCAGCAGGGTGCCGCCGGCCGCCAGCTCGAAGCGGCCCGGCTGGCGCCGGTCGGCGCTGGTGAAGGCCCCCTTCTCGTGGCCGAACAGCTCGTTCTCGAGCAGCGTCTCCGGGATCGCGGCGCAGTTGACGGCGACCGCCGGGCCGCGCCGGCGCGGCGACAGGGCGTGCAAGGCGCGGGCGAACAGCTCCTTGCCGGTGCCGCTCTCGCCGGTGAGCAGCACGGTGGTCTCGGTGGGCGCGACGCGCTCGAGCAGCCGCAGCGCCGCGCGCAGCCGGGGATGGCGGCCGACGATCGCCGGCGCGCCGGCAGGCTGGAACACGCCGTCATCGCTCTCGAGGCTCGCTTCGGCGTCGGCGCTCTCGCCGCCCTCGCCGTGCTCGCCGCCAGCGCCGCCGATGGCCTTCGCCACCAGCCGCGCCAGGTCCGGCAGCTCGAGCGGCTTCTCCAGGAAGTCATGGGCGCCCAGCTTCATCGCTTCGACCGCCGCCCCGATGCTGCCGTAACCGGTGAGCACCACCACCGGCACCCGCGGCTGCGACTGCCGGCTCGCCGCCAGCACCTCGAGGCCGGAGCGGTCCGGCAGCTTGAGGTCGGTCAGCACGAGGTCGAAGGGCCGCTCGCCGAGCAAGCGGACGGCGTCGCCGCCGGTCGACGCGGCGGCGACCTCGTAGCCGTCGTCGGCGAGCGCCCGGGCCAGCAGGCGGCGCAGCGAGTCGCGGTCTTCGACCAGCAGGATGCGGCCGGTGGCCATTGCCGAAGTCTGCCTCAGGGGCCGCCGTGCCCGGGTCGCCCGTCGTCGCCGGCGCCCAGCGCCCGGCGCACCGCGCCCACCAGCTGCTCGTCGTCCTCGGGCGCCACGGTGCGCAGGTCGAGCAGCAGCCGGCCGTGGCGCAGGTAGCCGATCACCGGCGGCTCGCCCAGGCGCAGCCGCGCCAGCAGCTCGTCTCCCCCGGGCAGCGCCAGCGCTTCGCCCGGGATCGGCGCCTCGGGGGCCGAGCCGCCCCCCAGGAAGGCGTCGGCGGGGACGATCTCGGCGGCGCAGGATCCCGCCAGCGCCGCGGCGGCGCGCTCGAGGCGCTCCCGGTGCGCAGCCGCCTCGGGCCACATGCGGTCGAGCGGCATCGCCGCGCCGGTGAGGTGGAGGCGCAGCACCGCCTCGAGGGCGGCGAGAGCCGTGCGGTCGGGCCGCAGCGCGCGGTAGAACGGGTGGCGGCGGCAGCTCGCCAGCAGGTCGCGCCTCCCGAGCAGCAGGCCGGCCTGGGGACCGCCCAGCAGCTTGTCACCACTGCCGCAGGCGAGATCGCAGCCCAGCTCCATCAGCTCGGCGAGGCTCGGATGCTCGGCCAGCTGGGGCGGCGTTCGCGGGGTGCGCGGCAGCAGCAGGCCGCTGCCTTCGTCCACCAGCACCGGCACCCCGACCCGCCTGCCGAGCTCCACCAGCTCGCGCGGCGTCACCGCGGCGACGAAGCCGGAGAGGCGGAAGTTGCTCGGGAACACCTTGAGCAGGAGGGCCGTGGCCGGTCCCACCGCGCTCTCGTAGTCGGCGAGGCGCGTGCGGTTGGTGGTTCCCACCTCGATCAGGCGGGCGCCGGCGGCGGTGAGGATCTCGGGGATCCGGAACGAGCCGCCGATCTCGACCAGCTCGCCGCGCGACACCACCACCTCGCGGTCCCTGGCGAGCGTCGCCAGGCACAGCAGCAGCGCGGCGGCGTTGTTGTTGACCGCCAGCGCCGCGGCGGCGCCGGTGGCGGCGGTCAGCAGCTGCTCGACCCGGCCGTTGCGCTGGCCGCGCCGGCCGCTCGTCAGGTCGATCTCGAGGTCGCAGTAGGCGTCGAGCAGCGGCGGCAGCGCCGCCGCGACGGCGCGCGGCAGCGGCGCGCGGCCGAGATTGGTGTGCACGAAGACCCCGGTGGCGTTGAGCACGCGGCGCAGCGTGCCGCCCAGCGCCGCCCTGAGCTCGGCGGCCAGGCGCTCGGCCAGCCGGCCGATCTCGGTGATCTCCGGGGTCTCCGGGATCTCCGGGATCTCCGCGGTCACCGCCGGCGTGGCGCCCTCCGCCGGCGTTGCGCCGAGCCGCTCCCGCAGCGCCGCCAGCATGCGGCGGGCTTGGACCTTCACCTGCTCCCGTCCGTATAATGCAGAGAGCGCCGCCACCGCCGGGTCGTCGAGCAGCCGGTCGAGCTGCGGCAATGCTCGGCGGGCGTCCTGGGCAACCTGATCCGGAATCCGCATGGTTGGATGACTATGGGGATGACAAGCGCGATGGCGATCGGGATGGCGATCGGGATGACAGGCGGGCGTTGACGGCGCCTGCGCCATTGTAGGAGATCCGTGGACCCCAAGCGACATCCGCATCGAGGGTTGACAGCCTCATCGCCCGGGAGCGGGCCGCACCCGGCGAGCGCCATGGGCTCCGGAGGTGTGTCCGTGCCGCGAGCGGCCGCGTCGGCGCTGCAGGGCCCGCCGGGGAAGTCCGATCCGGCCAGGACGCCCGGCGCTCCCACGGTGTCGGAGTCGATCGACCAACTGGCCGGCGAGATCCGGCAGCTGCGGGTCGATTTCGAGCGCTTCTTCAGCGGCGCCCTGCTCATCCCTCCCGACGAGCTGCGCCGCCGCGTCCAGGCGCGGCTGCGCCAGCTGCGCAGCCTCAACAGCATGAGCGCCGTCGACCGCTTCCGGCTCGGCGATCTCGAGGCCCGGCACAACAGCTACGACGAGCTGTTCACCCGGCGCTTGCGCGACCGCGAGGAGGGGCGCCTGCGTGGCGGCCCCACTCCGATGACCCAGATGACCCGGCTGACTCCGCCGCCGCCGCCTCCGCCGTCCTCGGCGGTGGGCAACGCTCCAGGCGCTGAAAGCGCCGCAGGCGCCGCAGGCGACACGGGTGCCGGCGGCATCGTCGTCGGCGCAGATCCCGATCCGCGGGCGGTGGCCGCCCTCTACGCGCAGGTGACCGCCGCGGGCGCCCCGGGTGGCGGCGCGGAGGGACCGCGCTTCGATCTCGCCAGCTTCGGCAGCTACCTGCAGCGCCAGGCCGCGGCGATCCGTGCCAAGACAGGCTGCGCCGAGGTCCAGTTCCGCCTCGCGGCCGAGGACGGGAAGCTCAGGCTCAAGGCCCGACCGCTGGCGCCGGCAATCCCGGAAGCCCCGGCGAGCCCGGCAAGCTCTAAGGAGAAGACGTGACCATCGCCAAGTGCCGACTACCGCGCCCGCGGGCGCTGCCAATCCTTACCGTCCTCGGTTCGCTCGTCGCCATCGGCGCGCTGCTCTCGATCATCGCCATGACCGCCGCCGCCGCGGTGCCGCCGAACATCCAGGCGGCGCTCGAGCGGCAGCAGCGGCTGGCGGCGGAGCGGCCGCGGGACGCGGCGGTGCTCAACGACCTCGGCAACCTCCTGGTCATGGCGGGCGAACCGTCGGAGGCCGAAGCCGCCTACCGCCACGCCGTGGAGGTCGATCCGCACCGGCTGTCGGCGCTGTACAACCTCGGCCTGCTGCTGCTGCAGGGGGGCAAGACCGGCGAGGCCCGGCAGCTCTTCGAGAAGGTGATCGAGATCGAGCCGCGGCATGCCTGGGCCCACTACCAGCTCGGCGCCCTGCTGGAACGCAAGGGTGACAAGTCGCGGGCCGTCCGCGAGTACGCGCAGGCCTTCCGGCTCGATCCTCAGCTCGCCTTCCGCGAGGTCAACCCGCAGATCGTCGAGAACGGCCTGGTGACCGAGTCGCTGCTGCTCGCCTACCGCCGGCAATCCTCGGCGTCCGCGGCGCCGCCGATCTACGACGAACGGTCGCGCATTCGGGAGCTGCTGGTGCAGGAGCCCGGCCAGCCCGGCCAGCCTGGCAAGGATGCCGCCGCCGACGCCGCCAAGGCCGCCGCGCCGCCGGCAGCCGCGCCGACCGCGCCGGGCGGCCACGCCACGGTGCTGCGGCCCGGGGACCTCTCCGGCAGCAGCAGCCTGGGCCAGGCGAGCCCTCCCGGCAGCCGTCCGGGCGGTCCGGCGGTCGCCGGACGCCCCGGGGCTCCCTACGGTGCGCCCAACTACGTCCCCCAGCAGGACAGCGGCGCCTACCAGGGCGGTGCGCGGCAGTGGACCCGTCCCGCTCCCAACCCCAATCTCGACGGCACGCAGCCGGGCACGGTGGTGACGCCTCCGCCGGTGGGCCTCTACTATCGGCCGAGCCCGTCCAGCACCGGCCGCCTCGGCACCCAGGTCGTGCCGGAGCAGAACGGCTAGTGGCAAACCTCAGACGTTGAACCGGAAGTGCACTACGTCGCCATCCTGGACGACGTAGTCCTTGCCCTCCAGGCGTAGGAGAGCGGCCTCGCGGCATGCGGCCAGGGACTTCAGGCGCAGGAGGTCGTCCCAGCGCGCGACCTCGGCGCGGATGAAGCCGCGCTCGATGTCGGAATGGATGCTGCCGGCGGCTTCGCGGGCGCGCGTGCCGCGGCGGACCGTCCAGGCCCTGACCTCGTCCTCGCCGACGGTGAAGAAGGCGATCAGGCCGAGCAGCTCGTAGCTGGCGCGGCTGAGCCGGTCCAGGCTGGGCTCGGCGAGCCCCAGGTCGTCCAGGAACTCGCGCTGCTGCTGGGGCGGCAGCCGGCTGATCTCCTGCTCGATCGGCGCGCTGACCGTGATCGCGGTGACCGCCGGCCGCGGCACGACGCCGAACTCCGCGGCCGCCGCCGCCGCCCGGCCTTCGTCGGCGTTGATCACCAGCAGCATCGGCTTGGCCGACAGCAGCTGGAAGCCGCGCAGCCGCCGTTCGTCCTCGGCGTCCAAGGGGACCTCGCGCAGCGGCGTCTCGGCTTCCAGGGCAGGCAGGATCACCTCGGACAGCAGCGTCCGCTCGCGCTGCTCCTCGGGAGTCAGGCCGCGCTTGACCGCCTTGTCCAGTCGCTCGAGGCGCCGCTCGACCAGGTCGTGGTCCGCCAGGATCAGCTCGAGATCGACCATCGCCACGTCGCGGGCCGGATCGACCGTCGCCTCTGGGTGCACGATCTCCGGGTCGGTGAAGGCGCGCACCACGTGCACCAGGGCGTCCACGGTCTTGAGCTTGGCGAGGTCGAGGCTCTCGGCGCTCTCGCCGCGCTTCAGGCCCGGGATGTCGACGTACTGCACCGTCGCCGGCACGTAGCGGCGGGGCTCGAACAGGTCGCGCAGCTGCTCGAGGCGGGGATCGCGCAGCGCCGCCGCGCCGAGGTGGGTCTCGGCCGAAGCCGAGAACTTGCCCGTCGCCTGCTGCGAGGCGGTCAAGGTGTTGAACAGCGTGGTCTTGCCCGACTTCGAGAGACCGAGGATTCCCAGCTGCAAGTCTGCCCTCCCAGGGGTCGTGGGAGCGGCAGGTTACCGCCTCCCCCGGGGCGCGTCAATGTGCTCCCGAGGGTAGTGGGTCACCATCCTCTGGCTCCTGCCCCCTGCGTCCCTTGGGGCGAGGCATCCGAAGTCCGCCGTCAGTTCCCTTTGACAGGCTCGCCCCAAGGGACTCAGGGGGAAGGAGCCAGAGGAACCGGACCCACTACTCCCTTTTCCTTGTGACTCCTTGATGGTGGGCGGGCCTTTCTTTGTCCTTCCCTTACCCGCCGCCTGCTAGGTTCTCCTCGGCTCACAGCTGCTCGGTCGCTCGGGCGTCGGGCCCGTGCGCGCTTCCTGGCCGGAGGGTTGAAGTCCGTGAGGCTCCTGTCGTCCCTGCTCGTCGCGATCCTCGCCTGCGCGGCCGCGGCGTGCGGCTCCCGCCTCGCTTCCTCCTCTTCCTCGCCCTCCCCTTCCTCCCCTCCGGCCGGTGAAGCTCGCCTGGCGCCGGCCAAGCTGCGGACCGCCGGCATTAGCGTCGTGCCGGTGGCCTACCAGGACCTCGACCGGGTGCTCGCGGCGACCGGCCGCGTGACCTTCGACGACCAGCGCGTCTCGCATGTCTTCTCGCCGGTCAACGGCCGGGTGACGCGATTGGTGGCGCAGCCCGGGCAGCGGGTCGCACAAGGCGATCCGCTGGCGATCATCCAGTCGCCCGACGTCGGCAGCGCCGTCTCCGACTACGCCAAGGCGCAGGCGGCGCTGGCCGCGGCGGAGCGCGACTACCAGCGCCAGAAGGACCTCTTCGCTGCCCATGCCGCGGCGGAGCGCGATCTCGAGGGCGCCGAGGCCAACGCGCGCCAAGCGCGGGCCGAGCGCGATCGCGCCGAGGAGAAAGCGCGCCTGCTGGGCGGCGGCAGGCTCTCGGGGGTCACGCAGGAATTCGTGCTGCGCTCGCCGATCGCCGGCGAGGTGATCGCCCGCGCCGCCAACCCGGGCGTCGAGGTGCAGGGCCAGTACTCGGGCGGCACCGCGGTCGAGCTGTACACGGTCGGCGAGCTCGGCCGCGTCTGGGTGCTGGCCGACGTCTTCGAGGCCGACCTGGCGCGCATCCGGGTGGGCTCGCCGGTCGCGGTCGAGGTGATCTCCTCGCCCGGCCGGCGCTTCGAGGGACGGTTGGACTGGATCTCCGGCGCCATCGACCCGGCGACTCGCACCGCCAAGGTGCGCTGCACCATCGACAACGGGAGCCGCCTGCTGAAGCCCGAGATGTACGCCACCGTGTCGATCGCGGTGCCGGGAAGGCGGGCGCTGGCCATCCCGCGCGGCGCCGTGCTCCGCCAGGGCGAGCAGACCGTCGTGTTCCGCGAGGTGGGCACGACCGCGGATGGGCTGGTGCGCTTCGAGCGCTGGCCGGTCAAGGTCGACGACGAGGGCGGCGACTCCCTGGTGGCGGTGCTGGCGGGCCTCCATCCGGGTGACCGCGTGGTGAGCGACGGCGGCATCCTGCTGCTGGGAATGGTGTCCTGACGGCCTACTAAGAAGAGGACCCGCCTGCCCGGTTCTACCCGTAGCGCCTTCGGAGCTCAGACGTGTCGCGCAACTTACCAGCGTCTATCGGATCGCCCCCCGCATCCCCCCAACCCCCTTCCCTCCCCTCCGGGGGGGAAGGGGGCACCACGCCCACCTTCATCGGTCGGGGTCGGACCTGGCCGATGGCAACTCCTGACCGGCGGCCCTCGTTGCCGTCGTCCCCATTGTCCGATCCCCTGAGCTCGCGGACTTGAGATCCCGATGATCCGCCGCATCGTCGCCGCGGCGCTGGCGGCGCCGGCCGTCCTCTTCCTGCTCGTCGCCGGGCTGATCGGGGCCGGCCTGCTGGCCTTCAGCCGGCTCGACATCGAGGCCTATCCCAACCCGGTGCCGCCGCTGGTCGAGGTGATCACCCAGCCCGAGGGCTGGAGCGCCGAGGAGGTCGAGCGCCAGGTCACCATCCCCCTGGAAGTCACC
>DATNKH010000719.1:0-4079 GCA_035603475.1 Thermoanaerobaculia bacterium | reverse complement strand
CGGCGGGCTGGCCGCGCCGGCCGGCCAGGCGCGGGCCACCCTGCTCGCCCTGGCCTGGATCTGGCCGCTGCCGCTCTGGTCCGAGATGGGCTCGCGGGAGGCCCGGTACGGCACCCGCCCCCTCGTCCTCTCGGCGCCCTTGCCGCCGGGCCTGCAAACCGCGGCCGGCTGGGCGGCCGGGATCGGCCTGACCGCGCTCGCCGGCTCCGGCGTCGGCCTGCGCCTCGCCCTGGCCGGCGACGTCCGTGGCTGCGGAGCGTGGCTCGCCGGCTGCCTCTTCATCCCCGCTCTCGCCCTCGCCCTCGGCACGCTCTCGGGCAGCCCGCGGCTCTTCGAGGTGGTCTACCTGCTGCTCTGGTACGCCGGACCGATGAGCGGCGTCGCCGAGCTCGACTACACCGGCGCCACCGCAGCGGCCCGAGCGGCCGGCGTCGCCTGGACCTATCCCACGCTCGCCGCCGCCCTCTTCACCGTCGCCTGGGCCGCCAGGGCGCGCCCCGACCGCTGATCCGACGCCCGGGCTTCGAGATTCTGGCCAGCACACTGCCCTACCGAGTCAGGTGCGCCAGGAATCCAAACACCAGCGGGAACGTGGCTCCATTGTAAATAGCCTTCCATTCCTTGTGAGATTCCATCGCACGACTCCACAGGCCGCCGGCAACCAAGATCAGAACGGTCAGCAGGATGAATCTCCACCCGAGTGGAAAAATCGGATCTGCCGGCCTGACCTCTTCCCATGCTTTGATCAAGGGAGGGAAGCCCGCACCTACAGCACCCCAGACGAACTGGCCTCTGAGGCTCAACTGCTCGCCTTGCGAGGTCATCTAGCGAAGGAGAAAATCGGAGAATTGCCGGAGAAGGTCTCCAAGCTGAGGCACGACACGTCCAAGCACGAGAACGATCGCGACCGCGATCGAGATCTCGATTCGAAGTGCTCGAGGGGAGTACAGATCGGCGGCAGAGAAGTGGAATCCAGAGCTTCGCATTGAACGACTCATCGGATTAACATCCTCCTACTTCATCATGAGTTCTAGCACTTTCCCGGCCACCCGGCAACCCACCGGAAGGCGAATCCTCTCTCCTCTCCGGCTGGCCTCCGGTCGGGCGAGGCCCCCGTCCGCAGCCTCCTACCAGGAGGGTTGCCAAAGTGATCTCCAGCCGGAGGGGAGGAGGGCAGGGCCGCAGGCGGCGGGTCTCCTCGCTGCCGACCTTTGGGCGAGGCGCCGCATCCCTCCACCCTCCCGCCATCCACCACCCTAGCGCCTCGCCCAAAGGGAGGCAGCGAGGAGATCCGCCGCCCGCGGCCCGGGTCGGAGGGAGATTCCCCGTAGGCCCCTCAGTTGCAGCTGCCCGGGAACGCCACGGTGTCGGTGACGGCGGGTGCCGGCGGGCCGGGGTAGTTGAAGTAGATCTTGGCGACGCCGCTGCGCACGTCCACGACCTGCAGGCGATAGAAGACGTTGGTGGTCGCCGCCGAGAACACCCATATCGATTGGTTGAGCGCGCAGGCGTCGAGCACCTTCACCATCAGCTCCCAGTCGTCGGCGGCGAAGAACCAGAAAAGGCCCGAACCGGTGGTGGCGAGCGGCACGACGGTGCCGCTACCGGTGGCGCCGTCGCCGGTGCGCCAGCTCACCGTGAGGAGGAAGGCGGGCGCCAGGCAGAGATCGCCGGGGCCCGGGTTGACGCAGGTGTGCAACGGCGCCGGCGTGACGGCCGCCCAGGTGCCGACGAAGGTGCCGTTCAGGACTCCCAGCGCGTCGTTGCCGCTGCCGGTAAGGCTCCACACCGCGATCAGCCCCGGCAGCGGGCTGCTCAGCGCCACGTTGATCGTGGCGCGGATCTGGTCGACGGTGCGAGCGATGGTCCATAGCCGGAACTCGGTGACCGCGCCGGCGGGGCTCTCGGGCCGCGCGACGTCGCCGCCGATCTCGAGCGGCGCCGAGCTGGTGCCCGGCGGTCCGCTCGCCGCGAAGGATTGGACGAGCTCGCCGTTGACGTAATGGTTCTGGGTGCCGCCGTCATAGGTGACGGCGACGTGCGTCCACTGTCCCGCCGGCACCGTGCCGCCATCGTGCTCGGAGCCGCCGCCGCGGAACGAGGCGCGCAGCGTGGAGCCGCAGACACCCAGCCAGTAGGACCGGCTCGCGTCCTTGCCGATCAGGCTCCGGCAGTCGCCCGCGGCGAAGGGGGCCGCGAGCTTGACCCAGCCTTCCAGGGTGATCGCGCTCGCCGGATCGAGAGCCGGGCGGTCAGGCACCTCGAGATGACCGTTGCCGGTGGCGGCGGAGCCGCTGCCGCTGAAGACGATGTAGCTGCCGAAGGGCTGCGCAGCCGCGCGCCTGGACAGCACGGACAGCAGCCCGGCGGCCAGGGCCAGCAGCACCCAGACCGGCGGCGTCGAAACACAACCTCCGAGAGCCGACCTCCTGATGGTCATCGCGGATCCTCCTTCTGTACTTAGAGACGGAAAACCAGCGACGCGATGCGCACGACGCGCGAGCAAGCGTCGCCGCCGGCCCATCGCCGACCCGGACGAACATGGCGCGGCGAGCGCCGGCAGGCGGAGCGAGGAGGGGAGGCTAGTGCTAGTACTACCGGGTCGCGGCGAGCGCCGGCGTGACGCGGCCGCGATAGAGGGCGAGATAGGCCTCGAGAGTCGCGAGCGCCAGCTGGTCGGCCGAGCTACCGACCACGCGGATGCCGCCGCGCCGCAGGTGCCTGGCGAGACGGCGGTTGGCGAGGCCGATCTCGAGGCTTGCCACTTGCGCGAACGCCTCGACCGGCGTGCGCGGCTCGGCGGCGGCGAGCCGGCGCAGCTCCGGGTCCTCGAGGTTGATCAACAGCGGCCGATGCCGGCCGGCGAGGCGCAGCAGCGACTCGCGCAGCAGCTCGGCGGCCGCCAGGTCGACGACCGAGGTGAGCAGCACGGCGGTGGCGCGCCGCGGCTCGATCTGGCCGACGGTCTCCACCGCGAGGTCGTAGGCCGGCTCGGTCAGCCGCGCCTGGAGGTCGAACAGCGCCGCGTAGGCCTGCCGCGCCGAGCGCGCTCCCGAGCGCACCCGCAACGTGCGGTCGATGCGGTCGGAGAAGGCGATGACGCTGACCTGGTCGCCCCGCGCCGCCGCCACCCGGGTGAGGGCGAGCGCCGCCGCCAGCGCGTAGTCGAGCTTGCTGCGGCTGCCGTCCGTCGCCGCCATGGTGCGGGCGCAGTCGAGCATCACCACCAGGCGCGCGCCGCGCTCCCAGGTGTCCTCGCGGCTGACCAGCCGGCCGTGGCGCGCGGTCGCCTTCCAGTGCACCTTGCCCAGCGGATCGCCGGCCAGGTACTCGCGCAGCCCATAGGGCTCGCTGCCGGCCCCCTGCAGCGGCAGCGACACCTGACCGAGGCGCTGCCGCTGGGCGGCGGCGAGCAGCTGCCCGACCCGGCCTTCCCAGCGGACCTGCGGATAGACCCGCACCCGCTCGCCGGGCAGCAGGTCACGCTGCGCCCAGGCCAGTCCCCAGGGCCCCAGCACGCGCACGGTGAGCGGCGCCAGCTGGTGCTCGCCGCGGCGTCGCGGCACCAGGCCGTAGCGCCAGACGCCTGGCCGCGCGGCGCCGACCAGCAGGCGCCGGTGCAGCGGCGCCGGCGCCAGCGCCGGGTGGAGCCCCTCGCGCAGCAGCACCACGGTCGAACGGCCCGGAGACGCCGGCGCCCCCGCTGCCCCCGGAGGACTCAGGCGGCCCGGCTCGGCAGCCGTCCCGACCTCGAGCACCACCTCCGCCGGCGCCCCCTGCACCAGCAGCGGCGGCCAGGAGCGGGCAGCGCTGAGCCGCCGCCGCCCGGCGCGGCGCCAATCGAGCCACGCGGCCGCCAGCACCGCCGCATCCAGGGCCGCCGCCGGCACCACCAGGGACGGCGCGAGGAACGCTCCGATGACCAGCGCGGTACAGCACCCCAGGAGCAGAAAGCAGCGAGCGGCGGGCATTGGAGAGCGGATCCCTAGAGGCTAAGGCGAAACTCCCCCGAAAGAGGGGAGGGAGGGGGCGTCCCCTTCCCCCCCGGAGGGGTGGGAAGGGGAACGAGGGGATGCGGG
>DATNKH010000718.1:0-2894 GCA_035603475.1 Thermoanaerobaculia bacterium | reverse complement strand
GGCGCGGTCGCCATGGCTCATCAGCCACTCGCGGCGATCGGCGGCGCGGCCCTTGGCGAGCAGCATGTCGATCACCGCGTCGGCTTCCGGCTCGGGCGGGGAGGGGGATGTCTCCGATGCCGGGGCGGCCGGCGGCAGCGCGAGCAGCAGCTGGACGAGGCGGCGGGTCTCGGGCGCCATGGTGGTCTCGCGCAGCTGCATCGGGTTCATCTCGCCCAGCCCCTTGAAGCGCTGGACGTTGACCTTGCCGCGCAGCTTCTCGGCCTCGATGCGGTCGAGGATGCCGCGCTTCTCGCGGTCGTCGAGGGCGTAGAAGACGTCCTTGCCGACGTCGATGCGATAGAGCGGCGGCATGGCGACGTACACCCTGCCGTCGGCGACCAGCGGCCGGAAATGGCGCAGGAACAGGGCGCAGAGCAGGCTGGCGATGTGGGCGCCGTCGGAGTCGGCGTCGGCGAGGATGCAGATCTTGCCGTAGCGCAGGCCGGAGACGTCGGCCGATCCCGGGTCGACGCCGAGCGCCACGGCGATGTCGTGGACCTCCTGCGAGGCGAGCACCTCGGCCGAGGCGACCTCCCAGGTGTTGAGGATCTTGCCGCGCAGCGGCAGGATGGCCTGGAACTCGCGGCTGCGCGCCTGCTTGGCCGAGCCGCCCGCCGAATCGCCCTCGACCAGGAACAGCTCGGTCGACTGCAGGTCCTGGCTCGAGCAGTCGGCCAGCTTGCCGGGGAGGGCGGGGCCGCTGACGACGGTCTTGCGCTTGACCTGCTTGCCGGCCCGCAGGCGCGCCTGGGCGCTGTCGATGGCCAGCCGCGCGATGCGGTCGGCGTCGCCGGTGTGCTGGTTCAGCCACAGGCCACAGGCGTCCTTCGTGACACCGGCGACGAAGGCCGCGGCTTCGCGGGACGACAGGCGCTCCTTGGTCTGGCCGGTGAACTGCGGCTCGCGCATCTTGACCGAGAGCACGTGGGCGCAGCGGGCCCAGACGTCCTCGGGAGCGAGCTTGACGCCGCGCGGCAGCAGGTCGCGGAACTCGCAGAACTCCCGCAACGCCTCGGTGAGGCCGGCGCGAAAGCCGTTGACGTGCGTGCCGCCGAGCGGCGTCGGGATGAGGTTGACGTAGCTCTCGGAGATCAGCGGCGTCGAGCCGGAGTCGTCGGTCAGCCAGGTGACCGCCCAGTCGACCTCCTCGTCCTTGCCCTTGAAGTGGCCGACGAAGGGCTCGGCCGGCACGCGCTCGGCGTCCTCGAGCTCGTCGAGCAGGTAGGCGGTCAGGCCGTCCTCGTAGTACCACTCCTCGTCGTCCGCGGGCACCCCCTCGTGGACGAAGCGGAGGCGGACGCCGGGACAGAGCACCGCCTTGGCGCGCAGCGAGTGCTTGATCCTGGCGATGGTGAACTTCGGCGAGTCGAAGTACCGGGGGTCGGGCCAGAAGCGGACGGTGGTGCCGGTGTTCCGCTGGCCGACGGTGCCGACGGCAGCGAGCTCGGAGGTCTTGTCGCCGCCGGCGAAGCTCATGCGGTATTCGCGGCCGTCGCGCTTGACCGCCACGTCGAGCCGCTTCGAGAGGGCGTTGACCACCGACACGCCGACGCCGTGGAGGCCGCCGGAGAAGCGGTAGTTGCCCTCGGCGAACTTGGCGCCCGAGTGCAGGCGGGTCAAGATCACCTCGACCCCCGAGACCTTCTCGCCGGGATGGCGGTCCACCGGCATGCCGCGGCCGTCGTCGGCAACCGCGAGGGAGCCGTCCTCGTGGAGGGTGACGTCGATCTGCGAGCAGTAGCCGGCGATCGCCTCGTCGGCGGCGTTGTCGATCACCTCCTGCGCCATGTGGTCCGGCCGGTCGGTGAAGGTGTACATGCCCGGGCGCCGGCGCACCGGCTCGAGCCCGGTGAGGACTTCGATGGAGGCGGAGTCGTAGGCGCTGGGCATCGCGGGCGTGTCGAGGACGATCGAAGGTCGAGGTCGGTCCGGCCGGGGTCGATCGGCGGCCCATGATACCGGGCGGCCGGCGGCTTGACGAGGTGCTTGACGGCGTGCCGCGGCCCCTGCTAGAGTACGCGGTAACAAAGCGTAAGGGCAAGCCTGGCCTTAAGACAAGAATCAGATCGAACTCTGGACAATCTCTGGGGACAATCTCCGGAAAGGAGCAGGTCATGAAGAGCCGTGTCGCGCGCTTCGCCGCTCTCCCGTCCGCAGGCGCCGCCCAGGTGGCGGTGGCGCTGCTGGCACTCGCCATCCCGCTCGGCTTCACGGCCCGGCCCCTGCATGCCGCCGACCCGCAGGCGCAGGCCGCCGCGCCCGCGGCCACTCCCGCTCCGGGCGTCGCCGCCGACGCCCAGGCCAAGGCGAAGGCGGAGATGGACGCCTACATGAAGCTCGCCCAGCCCGGCGAGCATCACAAGCGACTGGGCCACCTGGCCGGCAAGTGGAAGACCTCGGGCCAGATGTTCAACCCCGGCCAGCCTGCCATCGAGATGACCGGCACGATGGAAGCGTCCTGGATCCTCGGCGGGCGCTACCTGCAGGAGTTGCACACCGGCAGCTTCATGGGCCAGGCCTTCGAGGGCCGGTCCCTCGACGGCTACGACAACATCGCCAAGGAGTATTTCAGCACCTGGGTCGACAACATGGGCACCGGCGTCATGGTCTTCCATGGCAGCTGCGACGACCCCTGCAAGGTCATGACCTCGACGGCGGAAGGGCCCGACCCGATGACGGGCAAGGTGGTGAAGACCAAGACCGTGACCACCTTCGTCGATCCGGACACCTACCGCTTCGAGATGTACATGGTCGGAGGGGGCAAGGACGGCCAGGACACGAAGGTCATGGACATGACGGGCAAGCGGGTGAAGTGAGCGAGGGGCCGGGGCCGGGTGGTGGCCTCGGGGCAC
>DATNKH010000717.1:0-12313 GCA_035603475.1 Thermoanaerobaculia bacterium | reverse complement strand
GCCTGCTTGCGCAGCCAGCTCAGGAACTCGACAGGCGACGCCTCCGGCGCGAGCTCGGCGATCTCGACCTCGCGCAGCCCACCGTAGACGGTGTCGATCACGGCCCCGGTCTGCGCCGCCCGGGTGAGCGGGCTGGTAGCGAGGAGGTCGATCTCGGGAACCTGCGTCTTCAGGCCCCGGGCCGCCTGCTTCATCCTCTTGCGGCCTTCGTCGGTGAGCGGGCGCAGGCGGTCGTCTTTGCCAGTTCGCGCGAACTCTTCACTGTCTTCGGCGATGGCGTGGCGGACGATCAGGAGCTTCATGCGGTTTCCTCGGCTCAGCGCATAGCTTTTATCCCGTCCGGCGCCAAGATGCAAAGGTGGGCAAGAAAAAGGGGCCGGCGAGGCGGCGCGAGCCCGATCGCCCGACCGTCCTCTCCGGCCGTGCGCGGAGGTCCAAAAGGTCGCTTCGCCGGCGAGAGAGGCGCCCTCGCGAGCGACGCCATGCCAGGATAGACGAGGCCGGCGCCGCTGCCGTGGCGAGAGTGTCGCGGGACCGTGACGATCCTGACGAGTAGTGTCCTTTTTGCTCGATTGCCCTTGCCTCCCTTCCTCCCTTTGGGCGAGGGTCCAAGTCTAGGGGGCGGCGTTCGTAGGACTGCGGACCCTCGCCCAAAGGGAGGAAGGGAGGCAAGGACAATCGAGCCAGGACACTACCCAGTCGCCCCGCCATGATAGGTTCTGCGTGCCGTCTTTCCCGGAGAGAGCGAGCATGGCACCTCCCGACACGTCCCCCGAAGCCGGCGAGGCGCCGCGGCGCACCCCGCTCTACGAGTGCCACCGCGAGCTCGGCGCCCGCATGGTGGGCTTCGCCGGCTGGGAGATGCCGGTGCAGTACACCGGCGTCATCGAGGAGCACCGGGCGGTGCGCGGCGCGGCCGGCCTCTTCGACGTCTCGCACATGGGCGAGGTGCGGGTGCGCGGCGCCGGCGCGGAGCGCTTCCTGCAGCGCCTCACCCCGAACGACGTGGCGCAGCTCGTGCCCGGGCGCGCCCACTACAGCGGCCTGCTGACCGACCGCGGCACCTACGTCGACGATCTGCTGATCTATCGCCTGGCGGCGGACGATTTCCTGGTGGTGGTCAACGCCTCCAACGCGGCGCGCGACCTGGCCTGGATCCGCGAGCATGGGCCGGACCCGGAGGGCGCCGAGAGCGCCGGGCCGGCGGACGTAGAGATCGCCGACGAGGGCGACCGATTCGCGCTGCTCGCCCTGCAGGGTCCGCAGGCCCTCGCCATTCTGGAGCCTCTCGCCTCCCCCGGCGTCGCCGGTCTGCGCTATTACGGCTTCCTGCGCGGCGAGGTGGCCGGGGTGCCGGCGATCCTGTCGCGGACCGGCTATACCGGCGAGGACGGATTCGAGCTGTACCTCGAGCCGGAAGGGGCGCCGGAGGTCTGGCGGCGCCTGCTTGCCGCCGGCGCGCCGCATGGCCTGGTGCCGGCGGGACTCGGCGCCCGCGACACGCTGCGGCTCGAGGCGGCAATGGCGCTCTATGGCCACGAGATCGACGAGCGCACGACGCCGCTCGAGGCGGGGCTCTCCTGGGTGGTGAAGCTCGGCAAGGGCGACTTCCTGGGACGCGCGGCTCTCCTCGAGCAGAGCGAGCAGGGCATTCGACGCACCCTGGTGGGCTTCACGGTCGAGGGCCGGGGAATCGCTCGCCAGGGGCATGGAGTTCTATCCGGTGGCGAGGCGGTGGGCGAGGTCACCAGCGGCACCTGGAGCCCGACCCTCGAGAAAGCCATCGGCATGGCGTACGTGCCGCCGGCGCTGGCGGCCCCGGGAACGCCGCTGGAGCTGGACGTGCGCGGACGGAAGCTGCCCGCCGCGGTGGTCGAGCTGCCGTTCTACCGCCGCCAGAAGAAGTCCGCGTAGGTGCCGGAGCCGGCTTGGCCCTGCGGCCTTGCCTGGCCCGGCCAGGGACCGATCGGGAGCGAACCGGTTGGTGTATAACTGAGCAACCGAGACCGCGAGGAGGTTCTCCTCTCTTTTGCAGGCTGACAGGGGGTCGCCGACAGCATGTATCCCAGTGGCTATCTGTACTCGAGAGAGCACGAGTGGGTGCGGGTGAAGGATGACGTCTGCGTGCTGGGGATCACCGAGTTCGCCCAGCAGGAGCTCGGCGAGGTGGTGTTCGTCGAGCTGCCGGAGGTTGGCCAGGTGTTCAACGCCCAGGACGAGCTGGGCACGATCGAGTCGGTCAAGGCCGTCGCCGAGGTCTACTCGCCGGTGGCGGGCGAGGTGGTGGAGATCAACGACGCGGTGGTGGACGACCCGGAGATGCTCAACGACGATCCGCACGGCGAGGGCTGGCTGGTCAAGATCCGTTTCTCCTCCGCCGACGATCTCAAGGCGCTGATGAATGCCGAAGCCTACGAGGAGTACACCAAGAGTGGCGAAGCCTAGCCCGAGAGCGGAAGGTCCGGAAGCAAGCGAGCCGGCGGGCGCGGTGCTGGCGGCGAGCGGCGCGAGCACCGCGATCACCGCGAGCGCCGCGACCACCGCGGTCGCCGCCGCTCCGGCCGGCCCGTCTGGCCTGGTCTCCTCGGCCGGTCCGCCCGGCCCCGCCGCCGCCTCTCCCGCCGCCGTGCCGGCCACGCTGTCGTTCGAGCGGCCCCCCGCGCCCCTGCGGCCGGTCGACACGTTCGTGCGCCGCCACCTCGGCCCGCAGGAGGCCGAGGTCGAGGCGATGCTCGACCTGCTCGGCGCGCCCTCGCTCGACGCGCTGGTGGACGAGACGGTGCCCGCGTCGATCCGGCTGGGGAGGCCGCTGGCGCTTGCCGGCCTGCCCGAGGACCGCGAGATCGGCGAGCACGAGGTGCTGCAGGCGCTGCGAGGCCTGGCATCGCAGAACCAGGTCTTCAGGTCGTATCTCGGAATGGGTTATCACGGCTGCATCGTGCCCGCGGTCATCCAGCGCAACGTGCTGCAGAATCCCGGCTGGTACACCCAGTACACCCCCTACCAGGCGGAGATCTCCCAGGGCAGGCTCGAGGCGCTGCTCACCTTCCAGACCATGGTCGAGGACCTGACCGGCCTGCCGATCGCCAACGCCTCGCTGCTCGACGAGGCGACCGCCGCCGCCGAGGCGATGCACATGTGCCATGCCCTCGCTCCCGCCGGGCCGCGCGGCGAGCGCCAGGTCTTCCTGGCGTCCTCGTCCTGCCACCCGCAGACCCTCGCCGTCGTGCGCACCCGCGCCGAGGCCGCCGGCGTCGAGGTGCGTGTGCTGCCGCTCGGCGACGACCCGGCCCTGGACGGCGTGGAGCTGGGCGACGTCTTCGGGGTGCTCCTGCAGTACCCGACCACCGACGGCCGGGTGCTCGACTACGGCCCGCTCGCCGCGCGCGTGCATGCCGCCGGCGCCCTGGTGGTGGTGGCGGCGGACCTGCTGGCGTTGACCCTGCTGCGCCCGCCCGGGGAGCTCGGCGCCGACGTCGCGGTGGGCTCGTCGCAGCGCTTCGGCGTGCCGCTCGGTTACGGCGGTCCGCACGCCGCATTCCTGGCGACGCGCGAGGAGTACAAGCGGCAGCTCCCCGGGCGCATCATCGGCGTCTCGCGCGACGCCCACGGCAACGTCGCCTACCGCATGGCGATGCAGACCCGTGAGCAGCACATCCGCCGCGAGAAGGCGACCAGCAACATCTGCACCGCCCAGGCGCTGCTGGCGGTGATGGCCGCCATGTACGCCGTCTACCACGGTCCCGCGGGGCTCGAGGCCATCGCCAGGCGGGTGCACGCGCTGGCGGCGACGCTGGTGGCGGGGCTGCGGCGGCTCGGCTACGGCACGCCGGCGGAGCCCTTCTTCGACACCGTGCGGGTCGAGCTGGGCGGCGGTCGGGCGGGCCGGGCGGACGACGTGGTGGCCGCCGCGGCGGCGCGCCGGATCAACCTGCGGCGGCTCGGCGACGCCGCGGTCGGCGTGGCGCTCGACGAAACGACCACCGCCGGCGACGTCGCGGAGCTGCTGGCGGTCTTCGCCAGCGTCGCGGATGATGAGAATGGCGCGAACGGCGGGAACGCCGCGAACGCCCCGAACGCGACGATGCCGGAGACCGGCCCCCGGCTGGAGAGCCCGCAGGAGAAGGTCGACGCTCCCGGCTTCCCCGCGCCGCACGCGCGCACCTCGGCCTACCTCACCCATCCGGTCTTCCACCGTTATCACACCGAGCACGAGATGCTGCGCTTCTTGCGGCGGCTCGAGTCGCGGGACCTGTCGCTGACCACCTCGATGATCCCGCTCGGCTCCTGCACGATGAAGCTGAACGCCTCGACCGAGATGGCGCCGGTGACCTGGCCGGAGTTTGCCGACCTGCATCCGTTCGCGCCGCGCGAGCAGGCGCTCGGCTACCAGGTGCTGTTCTCGACGCTCGAGAGCTGGTTGTGCGAGATCACCGGCTTCGCCGCCGCCTCGCTGCAGCCGAACTCGGGTGCGCAGGGCGAGCTCGCCGGCCTGATGACCATCCGCGCCTACCTGCGGTCGCGCCGCGCCGGCCACGCCGCGGCAGGGGATGGATCGCACGCCGCCGACCCGCCGCAGCGCGACGTCTGCCTCATCCCGGTGTCGGCGCACGGCACCAACCCGGCGTCGGCGACGCTGGCCGGCCTGAAGGTGGTGCCGGTCGCCTGCGACGCGGCCGGCAACGTGGAGCTGTCCGATCTCGAGGCCAAGGCCGCGGCGCACCGCGACCGGCTGGCCGCGATCATGGTGACCTATCCCTCGACCCACGGCGTCTTCGAGCAGGGCATCCGCGAGCTGTGCGAGATCGTCCACCGCCATGGCGGGCAGGTCTACATGGACGGCGCCAACATGAACGCCATGGTCGGCCTCTGCCGCCCCGGCGACATCGGCGCCGACGTCTGCCATCTCAACCTGCACAAGACCTTCTGCATCCCGCACGGCGGCGGCGGTCCCGGCATGGGACCGATCTGCGTCGCCCCGCACCTCGCGCCGTTCCTTCCCGGGGATCCGCTCGGCGCGCTCGCGGCCGCCGCGGCGAGCGGCGCGCAGGCCGGGGACGGCGGGGGCAGCGGCGGCGATGGCTCAGGCGCAAGCTTCGGGGCGGTCGGTCCGGTGGCGGCGGCGCCCTGGGGCAGCGCCGGCATCCTGCCGATCTCCTGGGTGTACATCGCGCTGATGGGCGCGCGCGGCCTCACGCGGGCGACCGCGGTCGCCATCCTCAACGCCAACTACATGGCGGCGCGGCTGCGCCCGCACTACCCGGTGCTGTTCAGCGGCGCGGGAGGCCGCGTGGCGCACGAGTTCATCCTCGACCTGCGCCCGTTCAAGGCCAGCGCCGGCGTGGAGGCCGAGGACGTCGCCAAGCGCCTGATGGACTATGGCTTCCACGCCCCGACGATGTCCTTCCCGGTGGCCGGGACGCTGATGATCGAGCCCACCGAGAGCGAGTCCAAGGCCGAGCTCGACCGCTTCTGCGACGCCCTGATCGCCATCCGCGAGGAGATCCGGGCGATCGAGGAGGGGAGGGCGGACCGGCGGGACAATCCCCTCCACGGCGCGCCGAACACCGCCCGTGAGGCGGCCGGAGACGGCTGGAATCACGCCTACGGCCGCGAGCAGGCGGTCTTCCCCGCGCCCTGGGTGCGGGAGCACAAGTTCTGGCCCGCGGTCGGCCGCATCGACAACGTCTGGGGCGACCGCAACCTCTTCTGCAGCTGTCCGCCGATGACGGTCGACGAGTAAGGCCCGGCAGAAGACGACACTCATGCCGCAAGCAGGGCTGGACGGTACCGGCTTCGAGCCGCGGAGGGCGCCGGGCAAGGTGCTGAGGTCGCTCGGGGCGGCCTCGGCCGGGCTCTTCCTCGCCTGCTGGGTGGTGTTCCTGCTGCAGCTCGTCGGCCTGGCCCGGCTGCCCGACCTGCCGCGCCTGACCCTGACCCAGCTGTACAGCGCCGCTTCCGTCCTCGGCTGGGTGGCCGGGATGATCTACGTGCAGCGCACCCGGCACCTCGCCCCGCCGCTGCGCCGGCGCCTGTTCCTGCTGTCGTTCTGCGGACCGCCCAGCCTGGTCTACCTGCTGGCCGCCATGGCCCGGCTGCAGCTCCAGGCGCCGCTCGTGCTGCTCTGGTCGCTGTGCGTCTTCGGCATCTTCTACCTGGTGCCGGTGTCCTTCCGCTCCGCCGGGCGCGGCCCGCGGTCATAGGCCGCCGGCCCGGCGCGGCATTCCCTGGCACTCTTCGTGCTCCCCCTCAGCGAGGCGATTGGAAGGAGCGAAACGAGCGGCATGACGGATACGAAGGAAGAGCTGGAGCCGGCGGTGCCGGCAGCGGCGCGAGCGGCGGCGGTGGTGGCCGACCTGGCCGCCCGCGGCTCGGTCCTGGTGGCCTACTCCGGAGGCGTCGACTCGGCGCTGGTCGCGGCGCTGGCCGTCCGCGCCCTCGGCGAGCGCGCGCTGGCGGTGACCGCGGCGGCGGAGACCCTGGCCGGGGCCGAGCTCGACCACGCGCGGCGCCTCGCCGCCGAGATCGGCATCCGTCACCGGGTGATCACCTACAGCGAGCTCGACGATCCGGAGTTCGTCGCCAACCCCGCCCACCGCTGCTACGTCTGCCAGGGAATGCGCATGGACGCCATGCGGCGCGAGGCCCGGCGGCTGGGACTGGCGGTGGTCTGCGACGGCACCAACGCCTCCGACCCCGGACCCGACCGGCCAGGCCTGCGCGCCGTCCGCGAGCGCGGCGTCTACTCGCCGCTGCTCGCCCACGGCATCGACAAGCCCGCGGCGCGCGCCATGGCGCGCTGGCTCGGGGTGTCGGCGTGGGACCGTCCGGCCAATGCCTGCCTGTCCTCGCGCATCCCGCATGGCCAGGTGGTGACGCTCGGCAAGCTGCGGCGCATCGAGGCGGCCGAAGCCCTGCTCGCCGGCGACGGCTTCCGCATCGTGCGGGTGCGCGACGACCAGGGCAGAGCCCGGGTCGAGGTCGCGGCCGGCGAGGTGGAGCGCCTGGCCACGAGGTGGCAGGACCTGGCGCCGCGCCTGCGAGACCTCGGCTTCGAGCGTGCCGCTTTCGATCCCCGGGGCTATCGCCGCGGCGGCGCCGACCGGCCCCCGGCCGAGAGCGCCGCTCCTGCCGCTCCCTCCACCGATCCCGCCGCCGACCCTGCCGCCGCCTCCCCGGCCGCGCCGCCGCCGGCCTCGTGGCGGCCGTGAACCCGCGCGACCTGCAGCAGCTCCTCGAGGCGGTGGCCGCGGGCGAAGTGACGCCCGGCCAGGCCCAGGAGCGGCTGGCCGAGCTGCCCTTCGCGGACCTCGGCTTCGCCAATCTGGATCTCCATCGCGAGCTGCGCCTGGGCCTCCCCGAGGCCGTCTACGCCGAGGGCAAGACCAGCGCCGACCTGAGACGGATCGTCGACCGCCTGCTCGCCGCGCACGGCCGCGTCCTGGTGACCCGCCTGGCCCCAGCGGCGGCAGCAGAGCTGCAGGCCGGGATGGCCAAGGGAGCGGAGGGCGCCGGGGGCCCCGTCTACCACGAGCGCGCCCGCGTCCTCACCTGCGGCACCCCCGCGGCCGGTGGCGGGGCCGGAGTGCCAAGCGGCCCTCCCATCGCCGTCCTCGCCGCCGGCACCTCCGACCTGCCGGTCGCCGAAGAAGCCGCGGTCTGCGCCGAGTGGTGCGGCCACCCGGTGAACCGAGCCTACGACGTCGGCGTCGCCGGCCTCCACCGCCTCCTCGGCCGCCTGCCGGAGATCCGCAGCGCCGGCGTGGTGATCGCGGTCGCCGGCATGGACGGAGCCCTCCCGACCGTCGTCGCCAGCCTGGTCCCCGCGCCGGTCGTGGCGGTACCCACCAGCGTCGGCTACGGCGCCAGCTTCGGCGGCCTGGCGCCGCTGCTCACGATGCTCAACGGCTGTGCGCCCGGGGTCGGCGTGGTCAACATCGACAACGGCTACGGAGCCGCCGTGTTGGCCAGCCGGATCGCCCGGCTCGCGCAGCGCTCCGGGTCCGTTGTCGCAGCTGTGGTCGACGAAGGCTCGGCCGTCCCAGCCTCCCCGCAGGGCTGACCTGGTGGTGGCAGGCTCCGAGACGATATGGAGATAGGGGTTGCCAGGGTTCTCCTCCAAGAGTTTGCGGGCGAGCGCGCGCAAATCTGGAACTCTATGGGAGTCTGAGCGTGGATCTTAGAGACCTGGTCCACGCACTCCTGCGCTTCGACGCACTCACCGCGAGGCAATGGCTGGCCGATGCCACGAGGAGCGGCCTTGTGTGGTCCGAAGTTCCTCCTCCCCTCGGCCTCGACGCAACCGAGTCCGCTCTCGCGGCCGGAGTAGTCGAGCTGCTGGCCTCCAGGTCGGGGCAGGCGCCACCTGGCTGGGCAGCAGCCATTCCGGGCGCTCCGAAGAGCTTATGCCTCGTCCGCTCTGCGGCCACCATGCCCCGCCTACGGGTGGCGTGCGAGCAAGAAGGCCCGGAGCCGCTTCGCCGCCGAGGTTTCTTTGCGCCGCCGGACTTCCTTACCATCGCGTAGCCGCGGTTGGGCCGACCAGGCTCCACGACACTCAGGAGAGCTCCTCGTGGAACGCCCGGCTGCTCGCTCTTCACCACACCCTCGATGCTGCACGGCTTGCCTGAGACTCGGGCTTCCACCACGGGCTGCTGGCCCTCACGCCCCCTCCCTCCCTCCCTCTGCACCGCCCTCATCTTGCTGACTTCAGTCATCGCTGGCAAGCTTCTGAAGAACTCGACCTGCATATTCGCTTGTCTTAGCGTCTATGAGCGCCTCGCTGGGAGAAAACTGGGACATGATCTTCACCATGTTCGCTGTCGCTTGGAATAGATTACGCAGGGCTGCCGGGCGCGCGTCAAACGGATCCTTCTTGTCTACGTCTACTTGGTCGAAGAGGTCTGCTATACGACAGAGTACACGGAACTGAGCTTCTGTCGGAGCCATAATCATCGACTCAAAGTCTCCAAATCCTATGACCTCAAATCGTCGGTTCCCCACTGTCGTCTCGTGGATCATTAGATCTCCGGCCGCTGCTTGCCAGTCACGATACAGCCATGCCTGCCTGATGCCTATCTGTCGCACCACGTCCGATCTAGTCTCTGCAAGAACATCTTTGCTGACCGGCGCAAGCTGTGCCTGTGAGCACATCAGCTGCGCGATCTCGCTACACAGGTCGGCCTGCTGGTCTGTAGAGAGATCAGACGGCGAAGCTGCGGACGCTCGCTGCAAGAAACGCCTTCCGCAGATTTCGAGATCAACCGCCAAGGCGAGACGTTGAGAGCCGCTTGTCAGCCGAGGTAAATGCCAAATGTGGAACAGACCGTCCAAGCGCTGCAACTCCACGTGATGACCGTCGGCGAGTGAAACCTCCAGATTGGCAATCGCGTCTTCCACGGCGCTTAAGCGCCTACGCCCTTCCAAGCGGAAGAAAGACAGTTCTCGGCGAAGAGCGCGAACCCAGCCGAGCACCGCAGCCAGACGGTAATATGTGCTTCTCAGCTTGTAGTCGTCGAAGGAGTTTCTTGGCTCCTGAGCCAATAGATAGTATGCGCGTCCGTCTCCACCAAAGGTCTCCCTTAGGCGCCAGAACAAACTGGTGAGCGCCAGAGAGAGCGGCTCGGCGTATCGTCGATAGACGTCCTCGGCCGCCTTCCTCGCTTCGCGCCGGTCAACCCACCACTTCGCCCCGAAGTCGCGAACGATTCCGACGAGGATGCTGGCAGCTGCTCCGATAGCAGCAGCTTGCACCTGGATCGATAGACTTGAAAACCAGTGGATCATGGGTTCAGTCCAGCCATGCCATGCACTCCGGCCGTGTCGGGCACCGAGGCTGAACGCCCGCCGGGGCGTCGACGAGGGCCGGCGGGTCAGCCAGGCAGCGGGATCGCAAGGCGCCGGCAGGTCTCAGGCAGGAGCCGCTCGGCAGGCGCGCGCAGATTGATGACTGCGGGCGGCAGCGGACCTGGTGCCGGATCGACCGACAGGACGGTCACTCGCGACCTGCGGGCCTGGCGCAGGACGTGCTCGGTTACACCCACCGCGAAAGAGGTCCCGACAAAAAGCGCCAGCGCCATCTCTTCGGACGCACGCCGGACCGCCGCGAAACCGTAGTCGTTGTGCTCGTCATAGAACTCGTCGAAAAGCAACGCATGGGCGCGGAGCAACTCCCCGCAGACGGCGCAGCGCGGCAGTGTCTCCCGTCGCGGGTCGGCGGCGAAGCCGGCCAGCAGGCCGGCGCTTTCAGGCAGCGATCCCGTCGGCGCGCCGTTTAGGCAGCCGTGGCGCGAGCAGCGCAGGCGGTCGGCGCGGCCATGCACCTGGACGAAGCGTCGCGAGCCGGCCTGTTCGTGTAGTGTGTCGATGTTCTGGGTGACCAGCAGGTAGCCGCCGCCGTGCGCCAGTTGCCAGCGCTCCAGCGCCGCGAGGGCGTGATGCGCGGAGTTCGGACGAGCGTCGCGAAGGCCGGCGAAGCGTTCGAGGAACCACTGCCACCACGCGACAGGATGCCGCTCGAAGAAGGCGCGGGTACCGACCTCAGTGATGTCCCGGTTCCAGATCGCCTGGGAATCACTGCCGCGGAACGTCGCCAGCCCCGATGGTGCGCTCACTCCGGCACCGGTCACGACCAGGATTAGCCCATGTCCGGCCGCGCGCAATGCCGCTGCCAAAATCTCCGCGTCTCTCGCTAGCGACCCGGCGAGTTGATCGATCATGCATCGGTCCTTACACTTCCCCTGTTCAAACCGTATTTGCGGATTTTACCGCCGTGGTCCATTCTCTTGCCCGGTCGCAAGGGCCCTTCTCTGAGCGGCGAGCGCCGCCGCTTCCCTGGAAGAGAGCCTATGGACTTCCTCATCTAGCAGTCAAGCATGGTAACTCGTTGCCATATGCAAATAGTCCCATTCATCACCGTCGCCTGAACTCGTCTTCGGTGAGCCCGCTCTGCCGGGATGATGGCATTCAGCCTACCCTGCGGCAGATCGCGTCTCCTCGGCCGTTTTCTTTCTCTTGCTCACGGTGACTAACTTTGTGTTTCAGTCATCCCGGCGCCGCTACTCAAGCTCGCCGTCGATGACCCTGACCGCGCGGACGAGGACCTCCCGCCGCTCACCGGCGCTCAAGTAACGCCCAGCGCGGTTTGAGTTCGCGCACCCAGCGCGGCCCGAGATTGAATCAGCTGGACGGAAGGCACACCGGGTTCGGCTCAGGTGGGCTCGGCCGTATCTGAGAGCGACAGGAAGAACACCAGGTTCTTGACCTGCTCCGCGTCGAATCGGGTGTGGAGCGCGCGCAGCTCTCGAACCCAGCCGCCAATGCTGACGCGACTCTGGGGTGAGAACGCGATCCCGGCGTGCTCGCCGCCTGCTGCTGCGAGCCGGAGGAAGTCCTGATCGTGGGTGCAGAGCATCCGCGACTGCGCGGTGGCCCTCTCCAAATGGTCCCGATCGCCTGCGCCCAGGCTACCAAGGTCGCGAGCCGTCACGGCATCGATGCCGGAGGAACGAAGCTGGCGACCCACTTCTGTGGGGACGTTCTCGTCGAGATAGAAGCGGAGCTCGCTCACCCGGTGGCACAGCGCCCCTGGGCTACCAGCCGTTGCCGCCACAGCTCGGCTTGCTCCGCGTTGGCGCGGATCTCGGCATCAACGGAGGCCTTGTGGCGGAAGTAGTAGGAGAGGGCTGCGTGGACCTGGGCAAGGTCGAGATCGAATTGCGCGGAGAGCTGGTCTGGAGTCAGGCCGGCAAGGGTGTGGTACGCCGCCAGGTCGGAGACCCGCAGCGTGGTACCGGCGACAAGCGGGCTACCGTTACGAATCTCTGGATCGCTCACCACCGATTCGATGGGCAGTATTTGTGCCGCCATATCCTCTCCTCGAGCACCCCAACCTGTCGCATCCGAAGAATACCATGAGCGCGATTCACAGGGGGGCAGGTCGACTTGCCTATCGTGGGCTCCCCCGACGGGTCAGTGTCGCGTCGCCCCGCTCTAGGGGCTACCGGTCGGAGCGCGCCAGCTTCTCGAGGTCCTTGCTATCCTAGCCTGACTGGAAAGTCGAACCGCGGCCCGCGCCTCGCCTTGATCTCCTAGCATGCACCTTGCCTGCACGAACCTGGACAGCTATCGTGGCTTCATGTCCGTTCATCTTCACATTCGCGATCTGCCTGACGAGATCCATCAGCTTTTGCAACAGCGGGCGGCAGCGCGCGGCTTGAGCCTGCGCCAGTATGCCCTCGAGGTCTTGCGGGAGCACTGCCAGCAGCCGACCCTGGAAGAGTGGCTCGACGGTCTGCGGCAACTGACGCCGGTG
>DATNKH010000716.1:0-3195 GCA_035603475.1 Thermoanaerobaculia bacterium | reverse complement strand
GGGCCGCGGCCACCTGCGCCAAGCTCCGCCAGGCGCGGCTCCATCGCCACGCCCCTCTCTCTCCGTCGGGCGGTCCCGGGAACCCGGCGCAGGTCGCGCCTCGCTGGTGCCTGACCGTGCCCGGCGCCTGGGCCGCCTTCGCGGCCCTGGCGGTGATCGCTCCCATCTCCGCCGTCGCCGCCGTCGCCGCCGTCGCCGCTCTGGCGGCCTGCAAGCGGGCTTCCCAAGGGTCGTAACCGAGCGCCAGCGGATCGGCCGCCCCTCCCGACATGCGACCCGCGGTCGCGTCGATGCCATCGATGGCGATGATCACCGATGTCGCCGATGTCGCCGGCGTCATGGCCGGCAGCGGCCAGCCAGGGCCGCCGTCGAGCCCCGCCACGTGGACCCACCTGCCGAGGGGCACCGGGCGCTCCGAGATGTAGGCCCGGCCCGGGAAGGGGCCTGCCAGGACCAGCGCCCCGTTCGACGACCCTGCCGGGCCGGAGCATCCGCCCGGGAAGCAATAGATTCCCAATCGATAGCCGTTGCCAGCGGCCAGCACCGGGCAGCCGCGATAGCTGCGCAGGCGGACCCAGGCTTCGAGGCAGACGGGCGCTGGCCGCGGAGCCAGGGGACGGACCGGCCTGGCGGGCGAGTGGGCCAGGTAGCACAGATTGGGGAAGAGCCCTGCCAGTCCCGTGACCGCCACCAAGCTCCAGCATCCAACCCTGCCACGCATCCGGGACTCTCTCTCTGGCGAAGACGCCCTCGCTCCCTGGCGGCTGCGACCCTCCCCCACTCTTGATTGACGGAAAGAGAACCCCACGTTTCGTACTCGCCTCCAGGCCATCGCCTTGCCCCCTCCCGCGTCCCTTTGGGCGAGGCACCCAAGGTCCACCGTCCGGCTGTCTTCGGCACCCCTCGCCCAAAGGGACGCAGGAGGGGGGCAAGGCGATGGCCGGTGCGAGCGGCCGCCGCGCGGCTGTTACAATCGGCGCGATGGCCGCATCGCATGGCTGGGAGCTGATCGACGCCGAGCGCAAGCGGGAGCTCATCGCCGCGATCTGCGACGACGCCCTGCCGCGCGGCCCGCTGCACGTCGAGCTCGACCTCACCGACCGCTGCAACGTCGCCTGTTACTTCTGCAACCAGCAGGACGTGCGCACCAGGCAGCAGCTGCCGCTCGAGCGCATCGCCGAGCTGCTCGACGAGCTGGTGGCGGGCGGCCTGCGCTCCGTGCGCCTGTCGGGGGGCGGCGATCCGCTGTTCCATCGCGAGATCCTGAACGTCCTCGACGAGCTGACGGCACGCGCGGTGGTGATCGACAACCTGACGACCAACGGCGCCCTGCTCGGCCCGGAGGTCGCCCGGCGCCTGGTCGACAACGGCTGCCGGGAGGTCATCTTCTCGCTCAACGCCGCCGACGCCGCCGACTACCATCGCATGATGGCGGTCAAGCCCGGCACCTTCGACCGCGTGTGCGAGAACGTGCGTCATCTCGCCGCGGTCCGCGCCGGCGACGGCTCTCACGCGGCCGAGGCCGCGAAGGGCTCCCGCCCGCGCCTGCCGCTGATCGTCGTCCAGTTCCTCATCGACCGCGAGAACTTCGAGCGCATCCCCGACATGTATCGCCTGGGCGCCGGCCTGCATGCCGACCGTGTGACGATCAGCCCGGTGCTCGAGATCCCGCGCGAACGGATCGCCACCGACCGCCTGCTGGGAGCCGGCGACGGCGAGCTGATCCGTCCCTATCTCGAGCAGGTGCTCGCCTGGGACCGCGGCGCGGAGCTGCTGCAGCTCACCTTTCCCTACCAGGAATGGAACGGCATCCTACGCCAGGCGCGCTTCAAGGCGGCGGGCCGGCTCGATCTCCCGCTGGCCCCCGCCGGCAGCTTCAGGGAGAAAGACGGCCAGTGCTTCTTCGGCTACTACACCGCCACCATCCGCGGCAACGGCGACCTGTATCCGTGCTGCATGCTGATGCACCCCGACTACCAACCGCTCGGCAACGCGCTCACCGGCACCTTCGCGGACCACTGGCGCGGCCCGGCCTTCACTCGCCTGCGCGGCGAGATGCGCGAGCTGCTTCTGCGCGGCGGCCGCATGTTCTACCGCCCCAGCCGCTTCCGGACCCTGGGCCGCCAGTGCGTCGAGGCCCACCAGTGCGGCCTCAAGAACATGTACTTCCGTCACGACGAGCAGTTCTACGCCGACCTGGCCCGAGCCCTCGATGCCAAGCGCGCCGCCGAGGTCCGCTGGTTCGGCGCGCCGCGCCAGCTGGCGAGGGCAGCCGAGGTCCTGGCCTTCCGCGTCTACCACGGCCTGCGCGTGCGCGCCCGCGGCCTCGCCGCTCGCCTGCGCGGCTAGTGGTAGTGGCCGGCGGCCTATGCGGCCATGGCCGCTGGCGGCTCCGCGGACACGAGCTCGGCCGAGCGACGGCCTTCTTTTGCGGCGTCGCGGTACCAGGTGGGTATCAGGAAGCCGATCCCGAAGCCGACGACCGTGGACAATCCGAGCATGACGGAAGGGTTGAAGGGTTGAGAGTGAAGGATCTTGCCCCACTTCGGAGCGGCTGCCAGCGCCTCGATCCATTGGAGAGCGACGACGCTGCCGGCCAGCAGCGCGACGCCGCCGGTCACGCCCTCGAGCCATCGCAGGCGGTTCCTGGACCAGCTGGACGTCGTCTCGTTGTCGATCATCCAAGCCACCATGAAGGCGGCGAGAAAAGTGCACAGCGAGTTGGGAGAGAAGAGGCGGAAGCGATCCCACGCCTCGTCCACGGGATGTACGATCAAGAGTAGGAACACCAGGCGGATCACCATGCTCGCGGCGGTTGCGAGCACGCCGGCGGCCACATAGAAGGCCGCAGGCCGGCCGCGCCGCTCGCGGCGAGCAAAGCCACGACGGTGCTTCGTATACAGCGCGCACAGGACGGCCACCGTGTACGTGACCGAGACCATCGTTCCCAGCATCAGGTACTGCCCATAGTGCGCCGTGGCGTGGTGGTTCGTGAGGATCACGATTCCGGCCATGATCGCACCTTCGATCGCGAGGAATAGGGAGATGAGCTGGTGCAGGGTCACCCGCTCTCTTGGTCCCAGGCCGCTGCTGTCGAAGCCTAGTTTCGTCAGCGCTCCTACACGCGCCGTATTGGTGGCGCAGGCTTGGAGGAGCCCGCGACTGATGAAGTCGTAGATCCGATTCAGTAACTCC
>DATNKH010000715.1:0-2624 GCA_035603475.1 Thermoanaerobaculia bacterium | reverse complement strand
CCCGGCACATGGCAACGGAGACCGCGAGCGGGACGAAGCGACCGACCTTAGCCGCTCTCGGCCTGGCGCTCGCAGTCCTCAGCTTGGGCTCGGGCTACGCGCTGGTCGTGCCTGTGGGCGAGGCGCCGGACGAGCCGGCGCACCTCGCCTACGTGGGCTTCCTTCTCCTGCATCACGCCCTGCCGCCCTTGGCCCATCCGCCCTACGGCGACCGTTACGAGTCCTACCAGGCGCCCTTGGACTACGCAGCGACCGCTCTCGCCGCATCGGCCTTGGACATCCACTCCCTCACGTTTTCCTTCCAGCCGAACCCGGCCTTCAGCTTCTTCGAGCAGGGATCGCGCGCCTACCTGCCGCCGGCGGCGGGATGCCCCATCGCGGCACAGATCCGGGAGCTGCGCCTCGCGCATCTCTCATGGGCCGCTGTGGCCGCCGTGCTCGTTCTTTTCACGTGCCTTCGCCTCGCGGCCGGCCGACTCGATCTCGCGCTCGCCGCCGCTGCGCCCTTCGTCCTCTCGCCGCAGTTTCTTTTCGTCGGCGCGACGGTGAACAACGACGGGGCGGTGACCGCCTGCGCGGCGCTCGCCACGTTCTGCTTCGTGCAGCTCCTCGATGCGGAGCGGCCCTCGCCGTGGGCGGCGCTCCTTGCCGGGATCGCGGTCGGGCTCGCGCCCTTCGGCAAGGTCTCCGGCTTCCTCCTCCTCGCGCCGCTTGGCATCGCCGCTGCGTTTCTTCTCCGGCGCCGCGCCTACCGCGCCGCAGTCCTGCTCCTCGTCCCGGCCGGCGCGCTTGCGGCGTCCTGGATGGGGCTCGCACTCTGGCGCTTTGGAACCGTCTTCCCGCCGCCGCCGACCGGCCTGCGCGAGGGCCTCAGGGTGAGCCGGGAGCTGCTGAATCCCCACTGGCTCGGGTCCTTGTGGCTGAGCTTTTGGGGCAAACTCGGCTGGCTGAATCTCCGGCTGCCGCTCTTGGCCTACCTCTTCTTCGCGGTGCCCACGGCGCTCGCCGCGGTGGGCGCGCTGCGGCGTGCCGCAAGCCCCGAGGAGCGGATGCGGGAGCACTGGCGGCGATGGCTTCTTCTCTCGATCATCGGCGCGAACCTGCTCCTCGTGGTCGCGTATCTCGTGCGGATCGACTGGCAGCCGCAGGGCCGCTATCTTTTCCCGTCCCTGCCCGCGCTTGCGGGCTTGGCCGCGCTCGGCCTACGGCGCATTGCCGAGGACCCGCTCTGGCGCCACCAGCTCGCGAGGGGGCTTCTCGCCCTCCTTATCGTCTCCGCTCTCGGCATGGCTCTCCTCGGACTCTTGGTGCTCGGCCGCACGTATTCCTGATCGACCGCTACGCGCTCCTCCGCACACCAGAGGCGCGCTGTCGCTCTCGACTGGATAACCTTGGCTTTCTCCTGGCTGAAGGGGAACGGTTGTCACCGAGACCGATCTCGGCTCTGCCCATTCCTATCGCAAACTGAACCGGGGCGCCTTGGCCGCCGGGCTCTTCCAGTGGACCCGGACGAACTCCCGCACCTCGGCGAGGGCTTCGAGGCGGATCGCCCGGCGCGTTGCGGCGTCCGCGAGTTCCATCCACACGGCGCGGATCTGCTCGTGGCCCAGGCTGAAGAAGTCGAGCCGCTCGATCGCAAGGTGGCAGAGCGCCACCGCTCTTTCCGTCGCACCCTGCCGGAGGTGGACGCTGAAGAGGTAGAGGAGATCGAGGAACGCCTCGCGGTACGCCTCCTTATCGAAGGCGTCGGCGATCACGGCCTCGAAGAGCTGTACCGCCTCCTTGTAGTGGCCAAGATATTCGAGAAGCCTCGCTGCCTTGAACTCGCTCCGGCGCCGCGCGATCGGTGAGGCACCGCTGCGGATGGGCTCCGCAGCGTCGAACGTCTGAAGCGCGAGGTCCACCTCGCTCAAATCGATCATGCAGTCGGTGCGGATGTTCTCGGCATGGCAGCGTAGGGAAAGATCCTCGCCCGGCAGCATGGGCAACGCCTGATCGACCACCGTGAGCGCCCGCGCCGGATCGATTGCGGCCAGCGTATGCGCCGTCTGCACGAGCGTCCGGGCAACGAGCCGTCCCGCGCCCCGGCTCTCGTAGAGCGCGACGCACTCCTCGAGCGCCGCTAGGGCCTCGACCCGGCGACCTTGATCGGCAAGAAGGGATGCGGAAACGGATTGAGCGCGTGCCTTGAGGAGGAGATCGCCGGAGCCTGCCCGTAAGTGCCTCTTGCCTTCAGCAATTGCGGCGCTTGCCTTGCTCCACTCGGACGCGACCCGGCGGGCATTGGCGAGTTCCGACCAGAGCTGCGCTTGGAGATCGTGCTTGAGGAGCGCGGATGCCTCCATAGGCTCGATCGCCCGAGAGGCTAAGCTCGCGGCGAACTCGGCTTCATCGCGGGTCGGTGCCTCGCGAAGGTGCCGGAGGAGGAGTTCCACGAACGCGACCGTGTGGTACTCGGGTGACCGAGCGACCCGCGCGTGCTGTTCCCGCCTTGTCTCCCGCCGCAGGCGCTGCCACCGGGCATCCGCAAACAGCGGCGCCACGAGGTTTGGGTCGCTGGTGATGGCGGGAGGTTTCGGAAGGGACGGTGCCGCCTCTTTTCCGTTCGCCACCTTCGCCGCGGC
>DATNKH010000714.1:0-12268 GCA_035603475.1 Thermoanaerobaculia bacterium | reverse complement strand
GTGACCTCGTCCTATCTCTGGGGCCAGCAGGGCGGCGAGACGATCCCGATGCTGGCCCTGCTCGCAGGGGCAGCCGAGCTCTGCCTCCGCCGCCCTGTCCTGGCCGGTCTCGCCGCCGGTCTCGCGGTCTGGTTCCGGCCGGAGGCCGCCGTGGCCTGCGGGATCCTCGGTCTCCTGGCGTGGATCGAGAGGCGGCGAGTGCCCTGGCGCTTTGCCGCCGCCGCCTTCGTCGTCATCGCCGTGGGCCTCCTCGCCGCCACCTGGTACTTCGGGACGCCGATCCCGAACTCGCTGGCGGCGAAAGAAGCGATGGCCGCCGGCATGGCGGAGTCATGGGCCGGCCCCACGCGCTTCTGGTTGCGGTCGGCGCGGCTCGTCGCCCGCCACGCCGGCCCGCTCTGGCAAGTGATCGTGGGCCTTGGGCTGCTGGGACAGGTCCCGCTCTTCGTCTTCGGCGGCCGGCCGGGCAAGGTGCTCGTGCTGTTCGCGCTTGGCCTCTCCGTGATCTATCCTGTGAGCGGTGTGCCGTGGTTCCCCTGGTACACGCTGCCCATGGCAGTCGCCGTGGTGTACGGCATCGCTTTTCTTCTCGGCGCGGTCGTCCGCTTCGTTGGCCGGCGCGCCACGCTGCCGCGCCGCGTCACCGCCGCGCTGGTGGGCTGCCTGCTCGCCGTTCCCGTCGCGGTCTCGCTGCTCCCGGCGGCGTATCGCTGGCACCGGTTCGCCAGCGGCTGGGCGCCGTTCATGGAGCGTTATCACCAGGCCGGACTGTGGCTGGCGGCGAACTCACCTCCGGAAGCTACAGTCTCGTACTACGAGATCGGGGTCTTGGGCTACTTCAGCGACCGGAGGGTCGTCGACCTGCTGGGCATCGTGACGCCGGAGCTGCTGCCTTATGTCCGGAGGGGTGATTTCCAGGGCGCGTTCCTGGCGCGGCCGGCCGACTACGCGATCTTCGACACCGTGCGGGGCGGCCTCATGCCCGTCGCCACTCCCTGGTTCCGAGGCGCTTACTCGCCGGTTGCCAACTTCGGCGAGCTGACGGTCTTCGCGAGAAGGCGGGCCGTCCCGTTGCCGCGGCCCACGGAGCCGAATCACTCGGAGGCACGGCCGTGAGCCGTCGCGCGCGCCCGGCAGGAGACTGACCCACTACCCCGGCGGCGGTATTGTCCTGGTTTGAAATATCTCAAGCCAAGCAACTCTTTACAAATAGGCCAATCTTCTCAGCGATCAGCTCCTCTGAGATCTGGCTGAGAGGGAGTCTAGCACCGCTGTGCTGGCCAGGGAGAGTTGTCCATACTTCAAGGGACTCACCGGTGCACCTAAATAGCAACTTGTTTAGGTGGCCGTCCCTACTTCTAATCGAAATAGATGGTTCTTTGCCTAGGTCGTGTATAGGTATGATTCGCAACATCACTGGCAACTGGTCGATCCATACCTGTAACGCTGGCTTGATGTGATCGTCGAGAACGTCCTCGCACTCACTGTTTCCCATGGTGCACCTCCCGGTATCATTTTTGTAACTCTGCCCGCCGAGGTGTCTTAGCGACCAACTTCCAGCCTTACCGTCAGGCGTCTCATGATCAGCTTGAGAATGGAACGCTGGCCACCTTCCGGAGGGCGGAGATCCCGAGTTGGACCGTGCGACAAAACAACCCGCCTCATCATCATACGGCAAGCAGAGGTTTTCTGCCGAGCCTCACGGGCCTGCACGAGGACTCCTGGCCGACGATGAAGCTGCTCCGGCCCCTGCTCGACGACACCGCCTCGGCCCACGTCGCGTACGACATCAGCGACGGGCGCCTGACCGTGATGGGGAGCGCTTGGAGCGTGAACGGTGGCATCCCGGCGCTGCTCGGCAGGGCGCAGGGGAGGCGCGAGCACGCGGACGCCCGCGTCTGCGACGAGGCTGCGATCCGCCTGTCGCTCTGGGTGCCCGGGCTGCCGGCGTTCCACCCCCTGCTCGCGGATGCGGAGAGCCGCCTCGCGGCGCTGCGGCAGGAGGTCGACCTGCGCCTCCGACAACCGCCGGCGACCAGGTCAGTCGGCGGCCGACGGATCGCCGCGCTCGCTGACCGGGCGGCTCGTGGCAGCGCCCGGCGGCCGCAGCAAGCGGGCGGTCACCCTGCCGCCATCCTGCCAGACCGCGACGACCGTCCCGTCCGGCGCCGCGGCCAGCGCCGCCTGGCCCTCCGCGGCGCTGAACCCGGCGCCGAGGAAGCGCTCGCGCGTCGCCGGCGTGCCGTCGCCGTTGAAGGCCCGCACGAAGAGGGTGCCCAGGAACTGGCGAGACGCGACCTCATTCCAGACCGCGACGAAGCGACCGTCGGGCAGCGCGGCGACGGCTGGCTGCACCTCCCAGCCCGTGCGGCGGCTCAGCTGCACGACGGCGCCCAGCGGGCTGCCGTCGTTGCCGCTGAAGCGGCGGGCGACGATCGCGGAGGGGAAGGTCCAGTCGAAAAACGCTTCGCCGGAGGCGCGCGCGAGGACGAAGTCGCCATCGGGTGCGAAGCTCGCCGCGATGTCGTAGTCGGGGGCGAAGTCGGCGTCGGGGTCGAGCGCTTTGCGGCTCCAGAGCAGGGTCGCCGCGTCCGCGACATCGAGGATGATGCTGTTCAACACCCCCGAAGGATCGACCGACAGGGCGACGAGGATGTCGCCGAATCCATACTCGAGGGGAACTGGCGCCGGATCGGGGGGCGCTGGTCCCAGGGGATGGCCCGCGTCGAAGAAGCGTGTCAGGACGACGAGCGAGTCGCTCATGGTATCGGTCTGAGCGGACCAGCCAACGGCGAAGCCGCCGCCCGGCGCCGCCGCGACCTGGCCACAGCAGCGGGGTAATGGGCTGTTCCGGTGAACCTTGAACGGCTGGCCGAGGGGGGCACCGGTGAGATCGAAGCGGCGGGCGAAGACGCCGTTGCCTTGGTGGGCATTGACCTGGTCCCAGACCACCACGAAGCCGGTAGGGAGGGCCGCCACGCCGCCGAGGGCCTGGCCGACCGGACGCAGCAGCTCGATCTCCCTGCTGACCGCCACGCCCCGGGCATCGAAGAGACGGGCGTGCAGCGTGCCTGGCGTCGCCGGACCATGCTCGGGCGCCGCCTCCCAGACCACGACGAATCCGCCGTCGGCCAGGACCGCGGCGTGAGGATGCGCGCCGGCGCCGACTGCGATGAGCGGGCTGGTGGCCAAGCCCGGGGCAGCGGCAGCGTCGGGAGCAAGCAGGAGAAGAAGCAGGGGTAGAAGGAGGACGCAGGCTTTGAACGCTCTCATTGGAGACCTCGTGCGAGCATAGATCATCTAGGTATAAATGTATCCTTGTGAACGTGCCCTGTCAAGGAGCGCCACGCTGAGGTAGTGGGTCAATTTCCCGCGGCGTCCCTTTGGGCGAGGGTCGAGACTGCGGGGGCGGAGGACCTTGGCCCCTGGCGGCCGGACGCACGGCCCGGACGAGGTCAGTCGGCGGCCGAGGGATCGCCGCGCTCGCTGACCGGCACTCGCCAGCGGACCTCGAAGCGGGCGCTTCGCCGGTCGAATGGCGGATCGAAGGGCCGGTCCGATCGCGAATCGAGGCGCGAATCGAGGCGCGGTTCGAGGCGCTCGAATCGCAGCTCCTGCCAGTCGCAGAGATGCGCCAGGCGCTCGAGCAGGCGCCGTCCACCGTAGGACTCCGCGGCGCGCTCGGCGGCCTGCGCCGCGCCGTCCGGCAACTCGTTCTCGACGGCGAAGAGCAACTCGCGGCGCACCGGGTCCAGGGTGATGGCGACGCTGGGGACGGTGCCCGGGCGGCCGTGCCGCACGGCGTTGATCAGCACCTCGCCGAGGAAGAAGCCGAAGCCGCCGCGCACCGGCGAGGCGAACCAGTACGCGTCGGGCCAATCGATCCGCGCGTCGAGGACCGCGAGCGTGGCGGGCGGCGGCTCCGCCAGCGTGCCGTTGTCCCAGTGGAGGCGGGAGCGCAGCCTGGGGTCGGCGCGCACCCGCGCGAAGACGGTGCGCCAGCCGTCGATCGTGGCCCGCGCCTGCGCCGCCTCGATCGAGCAGTCCGGCGGCAGCGGCGGCTCGGCGTCCCAGTGCTCGAGCAGCCAGGCGGTGGCCAGGACGCGCCGCTCGAGGTAGCCGGCGAGCCAGCGGTTGAGCTCCGCCTGCGCGGCAGCCGCCAGGCCCTCGCTCTCCAGGCAGTGGGCGAGGACCCGGGCGAGCGTGTCGACACCGTGCGCGAGCAGGCCGGCGAGGCGGCGCCGCTCGTCGGCCCGCGTCGCCGCGACCAGCTCGCCGCTCCACAGCGCCAGGTCGGTCGCCGGCTCGAGCAGGAACAGCACTCCCAGCCGATGGCGTTGATCGGCGCGCAGCGCGGCGATGGGCGCGGTGACCGCCACCGAGCGGACGATGGCGTGGCGGGTCTCGAGCTCGCCCGACTCGCCGCGGAGGCGCAGCGGCACACCGTAGGCGCGCCGGGCATTCACCAGGCCGGTGTCGGCGGTCTGCATGCGGGCGTAGTGCTCGCGCGCCCGCGGCTCGTCGACCACCATGTCGCCGGCGCGGGTGCCCGCGGTGATGCCGAGGCTCTCGGCCGCCTGGTTGCCGTAGATCACCTCGTCGGTGTTCGGATCGACCACCATGAGCGGGACCTGCATGGTGTTGAGGAGGTTCTGCTTCTCGGCCAGCGCGCGCTCGGCGGCGAGCTGCGCGCGCTCGGTGCGCCGCCGGCTGGCCTCGAAGGCGCCGAGCAGCAGCACGACGAGCAGGCCGAGGAGCGCCGCCGGCAGCAGCGCGAAGCTCGACCGCGTGGCCGGGAAGAGAGTCACCAGCCAGGTAGTCGCCGCGACCTGCAGGGCGGCGACCGCGCCGCGCCCCTCGACCGTCGCGTGGTAGAGATAGAAAGGATTGACCGGCCGCCCCGTCTTCGCCTCCGCCGCGGCCAGCGCCGCCACCGCGGCGCGCAGCTCGCCGGGGGCCGTGGCAGGTCCCTGCGCCGCCATCGCCGCCCAGGGGCGCCAGGGCTCGCGCGCCGGCGCCCGCAGCTGGACGACCGCGGCGCTCATCGGCGGCTCGATGTGGGCCGCGAACGCCTGCCAATCGAAGTCGAAGGTGAGATCGGCCGCGATCACCCCCCGGTAGCCGGTCTCGGCATCGCGGAACGGGGCGAGCAGCGTCGCGACCACGCCCTGGCCGCCGAGGTCGAGGTAGAGGCCGGACCAGTAGGCCCGCGGCTGCGGCGCCTCGGGATCGAAGCGGAAGACGAACTCGTTCGGCACGAAGTTCGGCAGCTCGGGGAGCTTGCGGAACTCGCGCCCCTCGCCGAGGGCCGCCGCCTTACGCGAGGCCGCGTCCGCCGTGCCGGCCGGGTTGGCCGCGGTGGCCGGGTTGGCCGGGTTGGCCGGGTCGGGGGCCAGCGGCGCCGAGACCAGCGTGCCGTCCTCGGACACCGCGTAGACCCGCACCAGCCGCGGCGGGCGGCGGCCGGGCACCGGCGGCAGCGGATGGCGGCCCAGCTCGGCCTGCAGGGCGTCGCCCACCGCCAGCAGGTGGTGCGTGGCCAGCAGCAGGAAGCGGTTCGACGGCGCCTGCAGGTCGCGGAGGTCCTCGCGGTCGAGGGTGCGGCGCCGGGTCAGCGCGAACCAGCGGCCGTGCAGCTCGACCCAGCGCTGGACGCGCAGGCGAGTGCGCGGGTCGTCCTCGCCAGCCAGCCCGCCGAGGGCGGCCGCCGGCAGGGGGCGCGGGACGTCGCCGGCCGCCGGATGCGGCGGCGGCAGGAGGAGCACCTCGCGCAGGCCGGCGAGGAAGGGGGGCAGGCTGGCGTCGTCGTGCCAGTCGGCGATCTCGCCGTAGAGGCGCGCCGTCGCCGGGTCCGCGATGGTCTGCCGGTAGCGCTTCAGCTCGAGATGCAGCCAGGCGGTGACGCCCGGCGTCTCGGTGGGGCGGTTGGGGACCGTGTCCTCGACCAGCTCGAAGATGGTCTGGCCGCGGCTCTGGCCGATGCGCCGCAGCCACTCGCGGCGCACCGAGACGAAGGCCACGGCCGCGACCGCCGCGACCAGCAGCACGGAGAGGTAGAGCAGCCAGGGGCGGCGCCGGCGTTGCGCGGCGGGCGAACGCGGGAGCCGGTAAGATCGTCCCATGTCCTGGGTGACGGAGGCGGGCTTCGCGAAGCGGCCGTTGGTGATCGTCGAGGATCATTTGTACCACATGACCGAGCTGCTCGACGGCCTTGGCAAGGCGCCCGACCTGGTCGGCCAGCTGACGGTCGTGTGCCTCGATCGTCCGGGTCCCGACACCCGCCGGACGGTGGCCGCCTGGCTGGCCGACCATCCCGCGCTGCAGGTCGTCGCGGCGGTGGCAACGCCGGAGCTGCCGGCCGGAGACGGGGCGGCTGGAGAAGGAGCGGCCGGAGGCGGGGTGGCCGGAGACCGGGCGGCCGGAGAGGGGGCGGCCGAACGCCTCCGGCCCCTGCCGGCGGCGGCCTTCACCAGCGCCAGCCGCCTCTGCCAGGCTGTTGCCGGCGCCCTGCGGCCCGGCGGCCTGCTGCTGCAGGACGTCCAGCTCTCGACCCTGGCCTTCATCCCCGCCGACCGCTGGTGGGAGTCGATCTACCTGGCGAGCACGGTGCGCGGCATGTTCGCCGAGCGCCCGCCGGCGTGCCGCTTCGTGTCCAACAAGCGCGGCTACGAGGCCACCTTCGGCCGCGACCTGCTCGACGCCGGCTTCGATCCACGCGACGTCATCGACAAGGCGGAGATCGCCCGCTCGGTGGTGCCGGTGGTCCGCGCCTTCCTCGAGAGGTCCTTTCCCATCGCCCTGCGCCTCGCCGCCCCGGGCCGGGCTCCCTGGAACCTGCGGGTGGCGCGCCTCGAGAGCGAGCGCGAGGAGATCGAGCGCGAGGTGGACCTGCTTCTCTGGAGCGGCGCCGACGACGTCGTCGAGCTCGGAGGCCGCGGCCTCCCGGAGCGCGAGCCGTCACGCCGGCGCCTCGCCCTCAAGGCCGCCAACCAGGAAGCGATCACCTGGAGCGCCCTGGTCGCGGATCGCTTGGCGGGCGGGCCCGGCCTCGCCGTCCTCGACGTCGGCCGCCGCGTCGCGCCAGTGGATGCCGGCCGTGCGGAGGTCACCAACGCCGCCGCCCGGCACCTGCACACCCTGCGCGCCCGCCTCGACGACCAGGCGGCCATCGTCACCGCCGGCCATCGCTATCGCCTCAGCGAGCGGCTGACCGTCGGCTGCGCCCGGCCGGTGGGCTCACGACCACGGGTCTGCCATGACGCATGCGGGCAGCGGCCCGCGAAGCCCACGCCCTAGAGACAACACCATCTTTTTGTATTATCTCCGCAGCTCGCACAGTTTGATTGTGAGCAGTTCAGTGGGTAGCTAGTCCCACCTACCACTCCCTCAAGTGTCTTCCCGGGCAGATCAGTCAGATTCTTCAGGGTTTCCTTGCTCAGTGCCAGGGGCTTCGCAGTCTTCCTCCGCATTTGATCTCTCCTTTCTTTCAACAATTTTTCAGTTGCGTCCTGATGCTATTGCTCGCGGCCGTGTCAGTCAAGGCCAGCCGGCCCTCGCTGGGTCTTCTCAAGGGTTGCGACAGCCGGGGCGACGGCAAGAGTTGGGACCTGAAGCCGGCCGGGGAGTGGTGACGGCATTTGGGCAACGAATCCCTGGGGTTGCGTGGAAGAATTGCCACAATTTCGAAGGGCGAGGCAGGTCCGGGGTGCCAAGATCGTCTAGAGGGTGGCGCTTGCATTTCGCAGTCAGCAGCGTCACAATGCATTCATGAGTGTCCAGATCACCATCCGTGACGTGCCGGACGCGGTGAGGGATGAGCTTGCCGCGCGGGCAGCTCTCCAGGGCAAGTCGATGCAGGAGTACCTGCGTGCCGAGCTGGAACGCCTGGCTGCACGCCCGCCGGTCGAGAAGGTGCTCGAGCGGATTCGGGAGCGCAAGGCGACGGCAGGAACCAGGCTCTCGCCGGAGGAGATCCTGACCCATCGTGACGCGGACCGCCGGTGAGCGCGGTCGTCGACGCCTCGCTTCTGGTTGCTGCCACGTCGGATACGGGAGCCGAGGGAAGGTGGGCTGAGGACGTGGTGCGATACGGCGGCTTGGTCGCGCCCCACTTGGCTCTCGCCGAGGCCACGAACATCCTCCGCCGCTTCGAGCTCGGCGGCCGGCTTGGCCGGCTGGAAGCTGGGGCCGCTGCCCGTGATCTTCTCCAGCTCGATCTCGAGCTGGTGTCCTTTGCACCTTTCGCGGAGCGGGTCTGGGAGCTGCGGGCCAACGTTACGAGCTATGACGCCTGGTACGTTGCGGTGGCCGAACAGTGCGACCTTCCTCTGGCGACGCTCGATCAGCGCCTGGCCAGAGCCACCGGTCCTCGCTGCCGCTTCCTTCTACCGCCCTCGCCCTAGATTGCCAAGGGACGGCCAGAAGCCGGCACCTTTCGGCACGGCGCGGCTCTGTCGCCACTACCGGCGCCGCGGCTCGCCGAGTGGCCCGAGCGGGACACTCAGGCCGGCCGAAGCCTGATCGTGCCGCGGAAGTCGAGAGGCATCGGTACGGCCGACAGCGCCATGCGCACCGCCTCGGGCGCCGCCGGCTGGATGCGGTAGCAGGTGCACGCCAGGCGGCAGAGCAGGATGAGCTGCGCCGTCCCGAGCCCGGCGCCGACGCACGCCCGCGGCGCCCAGCCGAACGGCACGTAGGCCGCAGGGCGGCAGGCAGCGTGCTCGGCCCCGGGCAGCCAGCGGTCGGGATCGAAGACGTCCGGATCGCGCCAGCTGCGGGGATCGTGGTGGATGACGTAGGGGCTCTGGAAGTAGCGCTGGCCCACCTCGAGGTCGACTTGGTCGAGATGGATGGGGTTGCGCACCGATCGGTTGAGCAGCGACGGCGGGCTCCACATGCGCAGCGTCTCCTTGACGAAGCGGTGGGTCAGCGGCGCGGCGCGAGTGGGTGACTCGTGGAGGCGCTCCGGCGGGAGCGGCGCGAGCTCGCCGGCGAGCCGCTCGGCCCAGTCCGGCCGGCGCGTCAGCTCGTAGAGCAGGCAGGCGGCGGCGGCGCCGGGCGGCCCGGCGATGGCGGTCAGAGCGGCGGTGGCCGCGTCCACCGCGCGGTCCATGCCCAGCTCCGGCAGCATGTCCACGAGCGGGTCGGCGAGGTCGAGCCGGCGGGGGCGGCGGCCGGCGGCGCGGCCCCGCAGCTCGCGGCGCGCCACCAGGCCGGCGGCGACCTGGACGCCGATCGCGCGGGCCGTCTTGCGCCAGGTGGAGGGCTCCGGCCGCTGGGTCAGGAGGCGCGCCAGCTTGAACGTCTGGTCGCGCAGGACGCGGGTGGTGTCGGCGGGTGAGAGGCCGTCGAGCACGATCGGCACCAGCGCCCGGGTGCACACCTCCTGCGCCGCCCAGACGAGGTCCAGGGGACGGTCGAGGCGCTCGTCGAGCAGGCGGCGCATGTGGGCCTCGAGGCGCGCCACGCCATGGGCGTCGCCGAGGCGCCGCAGCTGGGCAAGCCAGGCGGCGCGCACCTGCTTCCATGAGAACGGCTTGCCGCGCCTGCCCAGCAGCAGGTGGACGAGCCGGTCCGGCAGGGTCAGGTCCTCGAAGTTGGCCTTGCTGACCTGCTCCGCCACGTCGGGGTCGAAGACGCCCAGCTCGTCGTCGGCGATCCAGAAGACGCCGCTGCCCGCGTAGGTCCGGGCGCGCAAGTCGCGCAGGATGTCCAGCTCCTCGGGTGCGGCGGTGGCCATGGGTCCTCCGAGCGACGGGCGGGGAGCGGGCGCGCCCGCCCCCGCCCCGGGCCGGTCAGATGTGGTTGTACACGTACCAGCGGTAGAAGTTGTCCTTGCGCCGGATGGCCAGCGCCGTCAGCACGGCGCGCGCGATCTTCGCCATTGCGATCACCTCCTTTCGTTGGGGGAACGGGCGGGCCTGCCCGCCCTCCGCCCCGGGCGGGTCAGATGTGGTTGTAGTAGTACCAGCGGTAGAAGCTCTCCTTGCGCCGGATGGCCAGCGCCGTCAACACGGCGCGCGCGATCTTCGCCACTGCGATCACCTCCTTTCGCCTGGAGTCATGGCCGGTTGGGGGCCAGGTCGAGGATGAAAGCCGGCGGCGCGAGCGCCGGGCCGACGTGCGGCCGCGGATCGCGGCAGGTGAGCGTGAGCCGGTAATCGGAGACGATGATCCGCAGGACATCCTCGACCAGTTGCAGGGCGAGCGCGGCGGCGACGCACCGGTGCGGGCCCCAGCCGAAGGGGATGAACGCCTGGTGGTCGTCGACCTCGGCCCAGCGCTCGGGGCGGAAGGCGCGCGGCTCGTCCCAGTGCCGCGGGTCGCGGTGCACCAGGTACGGGCAGACGAGGACCTGGTCGCGGGGCGTGACCGCGACGCCCGCCACCTCGTGCGGCCGCGCTGGCTGGCGGGCCAGCAGCCAGGCCACCGGCCAGAGGCGCAGCGCCTCGCGCACCACCCAGGCGGGCTCGGCGGCGGCGGCGGCCGGGTGCGTGCCCAGGAGATAGATCGACCAGCCGAGCGCGAAGCCGACGGAGCCGGCGACGGCGAAAACGAACGAGGCGAAGACCTCGGCCAGCTCGGCCGCGGCCGCGTCGGGAGCGGCGGTGCCGGCCACGACGTCGAGCAGGTCGGCGGGCTCGGGCGCGGCGCCGCCGTCGTGCCGCTGCCGCCGGCGCTGCCGCCGCTCGTCGACCGCCTGCGCCAGCTCGCGCACGACGCGGCGCCGGTAGAGCGCGTGCGCCAGGCCGGAGCGGCGGCGGCGGGAGCCGGCGAGCACCGAGCGCTCGACGATCTCGTCCACCGTCCGGCGCAGGCGCGGTGGGCCCTCCGGCGCCACCAGGGCGCCGGCGAGGTGGCGGTAGATCAGGTGGTTGCCGGCGTCCGGCCAGGCGCTCGTCGGCACCAGGGCCTGCCGTACCGCGGCCGGGAGCCGGCCGGCGAAGGCGGCAATGCGGGCGCGCAGCAGCGACCGCGCCGCGCGTCCCATGGCGATCTGCACCGAGCGCGGGCCGAAGGGGCCCCGCCGTGAGTGGAAGAAGTCGGAGTGCTCCTGATAGAGCCCGCCGGCGTTGGCAAGGACGGACCTGGCGGCTGCGGCCTCGCCGAGACAGAGCTGGCGGCCGGGCAGCCAGGCGGCATCGCTGGCGGCAGGGAACGCCTGATCGAGGAAGACCAGCGGGTCGCGAGCGAACCGGACCGTCACGCCTCGGTCGGACATTCACCGCTCCCTGTCGCTGTCGGAGAACGCTTGTACCAGTGGTCGCGCGGTCGATCGCAACTCATCAACTACATGTGTGCGTGAATCAAGTCCGAGGGGGACTGCCATGCCCAGGCCAGCCCCGTGGACGCCGCGGGCCCGGCTGCCCGGGCCTCGGGAGTCACGGCTTCACCCGGCTTACGCTGCATAGCGACGTCCGCCATGTGGTCCCCCCGACAGCTCCCCGGTCCCGAGGCCGGCGATTCCTGCTACACTCCCCGCGAAATCGCTTCAGAGCGAGGTCAGGACACGCGGCCCGGGAGGAGGCTCCAGGTGGCGATCGACTACAAGAATTGGATGCGCGACACGCTCGACTATGCCAAGACGCTGAGGCAGATCTCCATCCCGGGATCTCACGATGCCGGGATGTACATGAGCATCAACTGCTCGGTCGCAGCCGGGAGCTGCAACACTCAGACGCAGACCAAGAGGATGTACGATCAACTGGCGGCCGGCATGCGCTACTTCGACCTCCGCCCGGCCTGGAACAGCGGCGTCCTCTATACCGGCCATTTCACATCCGTCTTCGCCCTGGGCACCGAGGGCTGCGAAGGCGATACGCTGGAGAACATCTTGAACGAGGTGAGAGACTTCTTGCTGCAGCTCATCTCCAGAGAGGTGGTGATCCTCAAGTTTTCGCATTACTACGACCGCAGCGCCAACAAGTTCGAGTTCAACGACAACCAGAAGCGCACGTTGATCGAGCTGGTCACCGGCATCCTCGGCAGGTGGCTTTACGTGAACGATACGGCGGCCCGCCTCGCGGACATCCCCCTGTCCCGGATCGTCGACCCCAACAAGGCAAACGTCATCGCCGTCTTCGAGGACATGCCCCTCTCGCTCTTGCAGCCCGGCACCTATCGGTACGGGGTCTATCTCCCTCCCCCTCCTCCCCCAGGCCAGAAGTGCGGGACTCAGCATGGCGCCGTGGAGGGCGACCTGTCGGTTTACGACGAGTACTCCAACACCAACGAGCTCGCGGTCATGGAGGCCGACCAGCTCGAGAAG
>DATNKH010000713.1:0-2177 GCA_035603475.1 Thermoanaerobaculia bacterium | reverse complement strand
GAGGTGCGCAACATCGACATCGAGGTCGGCCTCCTGCCGCGCACCCACGGCTCGGCCCTCTTCACCCGCGGCGAGACGCAGGCGCTGGTGACCGCCACCCTGGGCACCAGCCGCGACGCCCAGGTGATCGAGGAGTACGAGGGAGAGAGCGTGCAGAAGTTCCTGCTGCACTATAACTTCCCGCCGTTCTCCGTCGGCGAGGTCAAGTTCCTGCGCGGCCCGGGCCGGCGCGAGATCGGCCACGGCGTGCTGGCGCGCCGCGCGTTGCTGCCGGTGCTGCCGCACGAGGACGACTTCCCCTACACGATGCGCGTCGTCTCCGACATCCTGGAGTCGAACGGCTCGTCGTCGATGGCCACGGTGTGCGGCGGCTCGCTCGCCCTCTTCGATGCCGGGGTGCCGATGCTGGCGCCGGTCGCCGGCGTGGCGATGGGGCTGATCAAGGGCGACACCAGCTTCGCCGTGCTCTCCGACATCGCCGGCCAGGAGGACCATTACGGCGACATGGACTTCAAGGTCGCCGGCACCCGCAGCGGCGTCACCGCGCTGCAGATGGACATCAAGATCACCGGCGTCACCAGGGAGATCATGGAGCAGGCGCTGGCCCAGGCGCGGGCCGGGCGGCTGCACATCCTCGACGTCATGGAACGCTCGATCGCCGCGCCGCGCGGCGAGATGTCGCGCTACGCGCCGCGCCTCTACACCCTGGTCATCGCCAAGGAGAAGATCCGCGACGTCATCGGACCCGGTGGCAAGACCATCCGTTCGATCATCGAGGAAACTGGCTGCCAGATCGAGATCGGCGACGACGGCAAGGTGGTCATCGCCTCGCCCGACGAGCCGGCGGCGCGGCGCGCCATCCAGATGATCGAGCGCCTGACCGAGGTGCCCGAGGTCGGCAAGGTCTACACCGGCACGGTGCGGCGCGTCGAGGCCTACGGGGCTTTCGTCGAGATCATGCCCGGCACCGACGGCCTGGTGCACATCAGCGAGCTCGCCCCCTACCGCGTACGCGAGGTCTCGGACCTCGTCAAGGAAGGCGACGAGATGACCGTCAAGGTCATCAACATCGACGAGGGCGGCAAGGTCCGCCTGTCGCGCAAGGCGGTGATCATGGAGGCCCCCGACTACGATCCCGCGCTCTACGAGGGCATGGGAGAGCCGGTGCCGGTCGGTGGCGGCGGCGAGCGCGAGCGAGACCGCGACTTCGGCGGCCGCGGCGGCCGCGGCGGCCGTGAGGGCGGCGGTGGCCGCGGCGGCTTCCGCGGCGGCCGTGGCGGCGGCCGCGGGCCCGGAGGGCGCAGCTAGGCGCACTCCCCCTCTACTCCAGCTGCACCTGCCTACCAGGGGAGCCGCGGTCCGGGCTCCCCTGTCCTGTCTTTTGCCAGAGGAAGTTCCTAAGCCGGCCCGTGGCTGGTCGGCGATGACAGCTCACTCGGGAGAATCTTATGAGGCCCTACTGCCTCACAGCCCGACGCGAGGACTGCCAATGAACGACTGGATGCTAGACTCTGATTCGATGCGGATCCCGGCCGATGCTCTCATTCCGGCCGAGAAGCTGACGCGCTACCTCCTGCTGCCGCGGCCTTGGGGTGACAAGGCGAAGTTCCTGGCTCAGGCCGGATTCGAGCGTGGGAACGCGGAGGCGCTCTTGGGTGCCCTGCGTGAGCTCGCTTCAACAGCGGATTCAACTCAGGATGGCGAGAATGACTATGGCCAATTCCTCCGCACGGACGGAGAATTGGTTGGGCCGAACGGTCGCCGGCTGGCCGTAACGGCCATATGGCTGCGGCACCTGGATGGCCAGGTGCGGTTCGTGACGTTGAAGCCCCGAAGGGAGAAGCCGAGATGAAAGTTCCTCTCTACGAGCGAGTGGCCCTCACGCGCGATCTCGGCGAGCACGGCCTAAGGAAAGGGGATGTCGGGGTGGTCGTCGACTACGTGAGGCATTCACAGGGCGGTGAAGACGGCGCCCTGCTGGAGGTCTTCAATGCCGTAGGCGAGTCCATCGCAGTGGTCGCCGTTCGGGTATCCGATATCGAGCCGATGAGGGCGGACGAGGTGCTCGCCGTGCGCTCGTTGGCGAAAGCGGGATAGTCCCATGCGATCTCGCAGATCTGAAGGCGGTGACTCGTCGAAGCAAGCGGATGATGGCCTCAATCGGGCCAAGGGAAAGG
>DATNKH010000712.1:0-9344 GCA_035603475.1 Thermoanaerobaculia bacterium | reverse complement strand
GGCGGATCTGCTCGCTGCCGACCTTTGGGCGAGGCGCCGCATTCCACCACCCCCCCGACATCCCCTACCCAGCGCCTCGCCCAAAGGGAGGCAGCGAGGAGATCCGCCTCCCGCGGCCCGGATCGGAGGGAGATTCCCCGTAGGCGTGCGTCTTGACACCCGTCCGGGGGTGATGCAGAGTCGTCCCGGATGCTTCGGGTGGCCGGCCAGATCTTGCGGTTCCGCGGTCTGCTCGCGACCCTCACCGCCCGAGAGCTGAAGGCCCGCTACCGCGGTTCGGTGCTGGGCTTCCTGTGGTCGCTTGCCAATCCGCTGCTGTTGCTCGCGATCTACACCTTCGTCTTCACCGTCATCTTCAAGCCGCGGGTGCCGGGCATCGAGCCTTACGCGCTGTTCGTGGTGAGCGGCCTGTTCCCCTGGATCTGGCTCGCCAGCTCGGCGCTCGAGGGCTCGATGTCGCTGGTCTCGAACTCGGGCCTGATCCGCCGCGCGGTCTTCCCGGCGGAGCTGCTGCCGATGGTCTCGGTGCTCGCCAACGGCGTCCACCTGCTGCTCGCCATGCCCATCCTGGCGGCGGGGCTGGTCACCGCGCGCCTCCTCGGCTACCCGGTGGGCGGCTCGGCGGCACTGCTGCTGCCGGCCATCTTGCTGCTGCAGCTGCCGATGATCGCGGGGCTGGCGGTGGGCACGGCGGCGCTGACCGTGTACTTCAAGGACGTCCGCGACCTGCTCGCCAACCTGTTGAGCCTGCTGTTCTTCGTCACGCCGATCCTGTACTCGCTGCAATCGCTCGCCGGCCGTCCGGTCTTCTGGTGGATGGTGCGGCTCAACCCGTTCACGCCCTTCACCGCGGCCTACCAGCAGATCCTGTTCTTCGGCCAGCCGCCGACCGCCGCGCTCTGGCTGCAGATGGCGCTGGTCAGCCTGGCCGCCTGGGCCCTCGGCGCCGGCGTCTTCGAACGGCTGCGCGAGAACCTGGTCGAGACCGCGTGACCGGCATGAGCGAGCCCGCCGCCCAGGGACCGGAACGGCAGCCCGTCATCCGCGTCGCCGGCGTCTCGAAGCGGTTCCGCCGCACGCTTCCCGGCGACCGCCTGCGCACGCTCAAGAGCGCGCTGGTCGGCGGCCTTCACACCCGCGACCTGCCGCGCGAGGAGACCATCCCGGCCCTCGAGGAGGTGAGCTTCGAGGTGGCGCGCGGCGAGTCGTTCGGCCTGATCGGCGGCAACGGCTCCGGCAAGTCGACGCTGCTCAAGCTGGTGGCCGGGATGCTGCGGCCGACCACCGGCGAGCTGGCGGTAGAAGGCCGCGTGGCGGCGCTGATCGAGCTTGGGTCGGGGTTCCACCCCGAGATCTCCGGACGCGAGAACGTCTACATCAACGGCGCCGTCCTCGGCTTGTCGCGCCGCCAGATCGACCGCCGCTACCGCGAGATCGTGGAGTTCTCGGGGCTCGCCGACTTCATGGAAGAGCCGGTCAAGAACTACTCGTCGGGCATGTACGTGCGGCTCGGGTTCGCCGTCGCCATCCACACCGATCCCGACGTGCTGCTGGTCGACGAGGTGCTGGCGGTGGGTGACGAGGCCTTCGCCCACCGCTGCATCCGGCGCATCGAGGAGTTCCTGGCCGCCGGCCGCACGCTGTTGCTGGTCAGTCACTCTCTCGACCTGGTGGCAGAGCTGTGCGATCGCGTCCTCTGGCTGGACCGCGGCCACCAGCGGCTGACCGGAGACCCGCGCCGGGTGATCGACGCCTACCGCCAGGCAGTGGCCGAAGAGGAGGGCGCCGAGCATCTCGCCGCCGCCAGGGCGAATCAGGAAGAAGCCGCCGGCGAAGCATTGCGCTGGGGGTCGGGCCAGGCCGAGATCACCACGGTCCGCCTGCTGGGGCCTGACGGCAGCGAGCGTTACCACCTGCAATCCGGCGACCGCGCAGTCTTCGAGATCCATGCCCGCGCCGCGCGACCGCTGACCGATTTCGTCTTCGGCATCGCCGTCAACACGCCGCGCGGCTTCGAGTGCTGGGGCACCAACACCGATCTCGAAGGCTTCGTCCCCGGGGAGCTGGCGGGCGAGGTGGTGGTGCGGGTGAGCTGCCCGGCCCTCCGCCTGGCGCCCGGCGAGTACTCTGTCGACGTCGCCATCCACGCCCGCGACGGCGCTCCCTACGACTACCGCCGCCGGGCGCTCGGCTTCACCGTCACCGCCGCGACCGGCGGCGTCGGCGTCTACTTCCCCGAGCATCGCTGGGAGTTCACCGGCGGCGTCAGCTGGGGCTCCGCGGCGGGCCGATCGCCGCGCCCGGAACCCTAGTGTCCCGTTCGGTGCGGCCAACGAGCCATCCCCGTGGCCGTGGTCGCCGGCGGCCATCCGCCCTGAGGTAGCATCAAGCCAAGGAGGCCGCCATGGCCGAGCCCGCCGAGGGTCTCAACGTCAAGATCAGCGACGACGAACTGAAGGGCCGCTATTCGAACCTGCTGCGCATCGCCCACACCCGCGAGGAATTCATCCTCGACTTCATCAACCTGCTGCCACCGCAGGGCATCGTCACCGCCCGCATCCTCACCAGCCCCGGTCACCTCAAGCGGATCATCCGCGCGCTGTCCGCCAATCTCGACCGCTACGAGCAGACCTTCGGAACCATCAAGGAGGCCGAAGAGCCGCTCGCGGAGGGAATCGTGCACTGACGGCAGTTCCCTGCCGCGCGACAGGGGCAGGCTCATCCGGCCGCAGGAAGAGCCGGGGACGGGCTCGAAACTAGTGCCCTCAGAAAGCCGGGTCGCGATCCAGCTCGACCTCGTGGACGTCTTCGGCGTACGGCAGGACCTGGAATCCCTCGCGCGCCGCCGCGCCGCGCAGGCGATCGTCTAAGCAGACGAAGCCGACGCCTCGCACCCGCTCCTGGCTCCAGATCAGTGCGGCGGCGAGCTGCAGGGCGTCGCCTGCACGCAGCCGATGGACGGCCAGGAGCCGCAGGGCGCGGGAGCGCACCTCTTCGGTCGGCTCGATCTCGAGGGCGCCCGCGCGCAGGTCGTCAAGGGCGCCTTGGGCCTGCCGCACCTCGGACCGCGCGAGCGCTCCGTCGCGCTGCAGCCGCGCCAGGCCGCTGGCGCACTCGACCGGCGTCCCCCACCAGATGGCGATCGCCGGATCGCGGCGCAGGAGGCCCTGGAGCCGGGCGCTGGTGGCCTCTTGGAACAGCAGCGGCATCAGCGCCGAGCTGTCCCAGAACCTCACCATCCGGACCGCCGCTCCTCGAGGAGCGCTTTGAGCGCCAGGCCCTCCGGGTCTTCAGGGCGGGGCAGCTTGAAGAACTCATCGACGTCCAACGGACGTGCAGGCGGCTTTGCGAGGCCCCTGCGCACCAGCTCTTCCGTCGCGACGTCCATGTCCCAGGACGGCAGCGGCATGAGCCTGGCGATCGGCCTGCCATGCTCCGTGATCAGGATCTCCTCGCCGCTCTTGACCCGGGCCAGCATCTCGGACAGCGAAGCCTTGAGCTCGGTGACTCCCGTCGTTCGCATGGGAATACTCTAGCCCGAACGAAACGACCCGTCAAGTCAGATTTATCCGACTCGACGGGGCTTGGCCGGAGCGGCCGTCTCGACCTCGACAGCCCGCCCGGCCGGCTGGCGAGCCGCCGGCCGGTGCCGGTCAGCCGATGCCGAGCAGCTCGACCTCGAACACCAGGGTGGCGCCGGGCGGGATGACGCTGCCGGCTCCCTGGCGGCCGTAGCCGAGCTCGGCCGGGATGGTCAGCTTGCGCTTGCCTCCCACCCGCATGCCGGCGACACCTTCGTCCCATCCCTTGATCACCTGGCCGGCGCCGAGCTTGAAGCGGAAGGGCCGGTTGCTGTCGCGGCTCGAGTCGAACTTGGTGCCGTCGACCAGCCAGCCGGTGTAGTGCACCTGCACCGCGTCGCCGGCCTTGGCCTCGGTGCCGGCGCCGACCTTGACGTCGGTGTACTTCAGCCCGCTGGGGGTGACGATCTCCTTGCCGGCGCTGTCCTTGCTGGGTTCCATGGCTTTGCCTGCCTCGCTGGCGACAGCCGTCGCCGAAAGCGCCGCCGACCCGCTCGATGCGCTGCCGACCAGCAGCAGGATCGCCAGGATGCCGCGCGAAATGTTCTCGAAGTTCATGGGCCGATCTCCTTGTCGGTATGCAGTGGACGGGGATTCTACGCCAGCGCACTGGGGGAGGACACCGCCCGCCAGGCCACGCTCCCCCGCTTGACCACCGCCGCCACCGGGTGGATGCCGTAGTGATAGGCCAGGTGCAGGAGGTTCGGCAGAGCGAGCAGCACCAGGTCGGCGCGCTTGCCGACTTCGATCGACCCGATCTCCTCGCCCAACCCGAGGCAGCACGCGGCGTTGAGCGTGGCGGCGGTGAGGCTCTCCTCGATCGACAGTCCGAGCTCGAACACTGCCAGGAGCACGACCATCGGCATCGACTCCGTGTGGGAGGAGCCGGGGTTGCAGTCGGTGGCGAGGGCGACCGGCACGCCCGCCTCGATCAGCCGGCGGGCCGGCGCGTAGCGATGCTGCATCAGGAAGAAGCTGGTGCCGGGCAGCAGCACCGCGGTCACGCCGGCGGCGGCCAGCGCCTCGATGCCCGCCGCCGAGACGGCGATCAGGTGGTCCGCCGACAGCGCACCCAGCTCGGCCGCCAGCTCCGCGCCTCCCGAGTCCGCGAACTCGTCGGCGTGGAGCCGCGGCGCGAGCCCGTGGCGCATCCCGGCCGCCAGCACCCGCCGCGATTCGGTGGCATTGAAGACGCCGTTCTCGCAGAAGACGTCGCAGAAGCGGGCCAGGCCTGCCGCCGCGGCGGCGGGCACGATCTCCTCGCAGACCAGGTCGAGGAAGCGGCCGCGGTCGTGCCGGGCCTCGGGCGGCACCTCGTGCGCCGCCAGCAGGGTGGGCACCAGGTCGACCGCATGCGGCTCGGCGGCGCGGCGGATGGCGCGCAGCTGCTTGAGCTCGCCGTCCAGCGACAGGCCATAGCCGCTCTTCGCTTCGGCGGTGGTGGTGCCCCAGGCCAGCATCAGGTCGAGGCGCCGCCGGATCGCGCCCACCAGCTCCTCTTCGCTGGCGCGCCGGGTGGCGGCAACCGTCGACAGGATGCCGCCGCCGCCGGCGGCGATCTCCTGGTAGGTCTTGCCGGCCAGCCGGGCGGCGAACTCCTCCTCGCGGCTGCCGGCCCAGGGCAGGTGGGTATGGGGATCGACGAATCCCGGCACCAACGTGCCGCCGCGGCCGTCGAGGCGCTCCACACCGGGGAGCTCGCCGAGCTGGCGCCGCCGCTCGTCCGCGGTGCCGGCGAAGGCGATCCGGCCGTCGCGGCAGAGCACCTCGGCATCGCGGAGCCGCAGCACCTGCCGCTGCTCGGGCCCGCGCCGCGGCGACGAGCCGAGCGGCGTGGCCAGCTCGCCGAGGCCGTGGATCAGGAGCTCGGCCATAGAGTCCGCCCGGCTGCCCGCACCTCGGCGCTCGCCCAGGCCGCGACCGCCTCCCAGGTGACGTCGATCGCCAGCCGCGGCATCGCCTCCCCCTCTGTCTCCGACAGGTCGGCGAGGCCTTTCAGCGCCTGCAACGGAAAGTCGCGGACGTGCCCGAACTTGTCGCCGGCGCGGTCGAGCAGCGCGGCCAGCGGCAGCTCGCGGCACAGCAGGTAGAGGTCCACGAAGTCGCGGCGCGATCCCCGGCTGATGATGGCGCCGAGCTTCATCAGCCCGAGGTCGACCGCCGATGCCACGGCCAAGCGGTCCACCTCCTCGGCAGGATCGACCAGCGGATAGGGGTAGTAGAACAGCCGCAGCGGCACTCCGCCGCCGGCGCGCACGAACAGGTAGCCGTCGCGCGCCGTCTCCACCCGGGTGCCGGGGTCGAGCGCGAGCAACGCCTCGAGCAGGGCTCGCCGCTCGGGGCTCGTGAGCCGGTTGGTGGCGGACATCAGGTCGAGGTCGGCGACCGGCCGGTGTCCCAGGTAGAGCGCGAGCGCGGCGCCGCCGGCGAGGTAGAAGTCCTGCGTCCAGGCCGCGGCGCCGAGGCTGCCGGCAAGCGCCTGGGCGCGCGGCGAGAGCGCCTCGCGATGGCGCGGCGGGAGCAGGGATGGGGACCGGGAGCTCAGAGGGGCCATAGCTCGCGGCGGCGCTCCAGCGCGGCCTGCCGCTCCGGGAGGAGATCGGGCCGGTCCAGCGTCACCGCCCAGAAGGACAGGCTGCGACGCGACAGGCGCCGCGCGCCGTGCCGCTCGACCCAGGCCGCCAGGGCGCTCGCGGGAAGGTGCCGGCACAGCCACGCGAGGTCCTCGCGGTCGCCGTCCTCGAGCAGGCGCGCCATGACGTACGGGTCGGGGGCCGCGGCATCGAGCACGGGCGCGTCCCGCGCCGCGGCGCCGAGCTCGGCCGGATCCCCGAACAATCGGCGCGCCGCTTCCGGCAAGGGCACCGGCACCGCTGCCGTGCTCAGGCCTCCCGCCGCTTGCGCGGCAGGGTCAGCACGGTGCCGGTGTTGCGCTCGTCCTCCATCTCCGCTTCCAGGATGCGCTGGAAGAGATCGAGGTTGTTCTTGAACTTGACCTGCAGCTCCCGCCGCAGGGTGCGCAGCTCGTTGATCTTGCTCTCGATGCGTGAAGACTGATCGATGGCCTGCTGGACGATGCGGTCGGCCGCTTGCTCGGCATCCTTGATGGTGAGCTCGGCTTCGCGCTTGGCGTTGGCGGTGATCTCGTCCGACACCTTCTGCGCCCGCAGCAGCGTCTGTTGCAGCTGGTGCTCGCGGTTCTCCGTCTCCTCGAGCCGCTGCTTGTAATAGCGGTTCTCGCGCTCGATCTTCTCCATCTGCGCCAACCGGCCGGCGAGCTCCTCGGCGACCAGCGCCAGGAAGCTCGAGACCTCGGCTTCGTCCACGCCGCGCAGCCGCCGCGGAAAGTTCATTCTCTGGATCTCGAGCGGAGTGAGCGCCACGGCGAATCTCCTTCCCCGCAGGCGGCGCGCCGCCGCTTGCGCCCTGCATCTAGAAAAGGATGGCTATCTTAGCATGGATAAAGAAGGAACGACGGCCGCCGCCGATCTCGACCGTTGACAGGCGCAGGTTCAGATCGTACTCTTAGCTAAAGAGCTGCGAATATTCGCTTGCGCCCGCTGGTCGACCTGGGTGGCCGCGCACCCCGGGGAAATTGGCGAGGAGCGTCCGTCCCTTGACGGTAGGCGGATTGACTAGGGAACGCGCACACCTATGCCAGACAACGACGAACCCGGAGCGAAGAGAACGGGCTCACCCACGGGCAAAGGCGGCTCTGACGACCCTTCCGCACCTCCGGAGCCCACCGCCCCGAAGGCCGGCACGCCTGCGGACGCTGCGCCGACCGCTCCGCCGGCGGCGGCCGCAGGAGCCCAACCGGCGCCGGCTGCCGCTGCACCCGCAGGGACCGCAGTCCGTGCCGAGCCGCGGCGAGCACTGCGCAGCAACGTCATCTCGGACGCCTTCCATGCGTTCGCCGACCCTGACAACGCGGAGCGGATCAAGCGCCTGGGTCTGCCAGTAAGCTCAATCGAGCCGACGGCGGTCATGATCGAGCTCAACCTGCACTTCACAAGCGGCCTGCCCGGGGCCAAGAAGCAATTCGACTCGCTGTGGCGGCGACTGTTCGGGGACCGGCCCATCGTCAAGATCAGCGACAGCTACTTGCGCTGCTCGTTGAGCCTGGACGAGGCGGAAAACCTGGCCCATGAGAACCAGGGCGGAGACACGACGCGGCTACTGCCTCCCGAGCGATGCATCTACCGCATCTGGCCCGACTTCAAGATCAGGCCACTGATCGACCATTCGGTAGCCACCGTCAAGGCCGACGCCGCGCTTCGCGCCTACGGTGCGGCTGGAGCCGGAGTCACGTGGGGGGTCGTCGATTCCGGCATCGACCGGAATCACCCCCACTTCTCGGCCTATGACACCCTGGGTGGAGAAGCGGCGCAACTCCACCGCGATTTCACCCAGCCTGACGTCGGCTCCGACATCCCGCTCGACCAGCGCGACGCACGGCTCGCAGCGCTCATCCAGGACGCGCTGAAAGACGAGGTGGGGCATGGCACCCACGTAGCCGGCATCATCGCCGGCGGGCTGGCGCGGGAAGGGGTGCTGCAAGCCAACTTGGCGGTGATAGTCGCCCAGACCGCGGACACCAGCAAGGACCAGTTGCTTGGACTCGAGAGGCGGAAGATCGACGACCCAAGATACCTCTCTGGCATGGCGCCACGGGCCAGGCTGGTCAGCCTCAAGGTGATTGGCCCGGGGGGCGGGGACACCGCTTCCAACGTGCTGCGGGCGCTGCGCTATGTCCGCGTCGAAGTCAACGGCGAGGGCAAGAGTCAGCGCATCCAGGGCGTCAACCTGAGCGTCGGCTATGAGTTCGACCCCCGCTGGTTTGCCTGCGGTCAGAGCCCCATCTGCGTCGAGGTGAACCGGCTGGTGCAATCGGGCGTGGTGGTCGTCGTCGCCGCCGGCAACACCGGCTATGGCCAGGTGACCAGCCGGGAGGGATCGACCGGCGCCGGGCTGACGCTCACGATCAACGATCCCGGCAACGCCGACCTGGCGATCACCGTCGGAGCGACCCATCGCGACAGCCCGCATGCCTACGGTGTCTCCTACTTCTCGTCCAAGGGGCCCACCGGCGACGGCCGCCTGAAACCGGACCTGGTGGCACCCGGCGAGCGGATCACCTCGTGTGCCGCCGGCCAGGACCACCTGCTGGCGATGCAGGATCTGTTGAGCGACGCCAAGCCCGGCGAGGTGGCGGCTCCCTACATCGACGACAGCGGCACCAGCATGGCCGCCCCACATGTGTCCGGCGCCGTTGCAGCGTTCCTGTCGATCCGCCGCGAGTTCATCGGCCGGCCCGAGGAAGTGAAGCGGATCTTCGTGGAAACCGCCACGTCACTGGGGCGCGAGCGCTACTTCGAGGGACACGGGTTGGTCGACCTCATGCGTGCCATCCAGTCCGTGTAAGGCCGGGTCCAGGGGCAAGAGAAGGGAGAGCGTATGTCCGTCCAGCAGGCAGGGTTCCCTCACTGGGAGGCGCAATTCGACGAGCACGGCGCGACGGTGGACAGCACGGCGATCGACACCCTGGTCGACGAAGCGTCAGCCGGCTCGAGCGACCTGTTCATCTTCTCCCATGGCTGGAACAACGACCAGGCGACCGCACGCGCTCTGTACGAGCGCTTCTTCGGGCAGATGCAGCAGGTCCTTGGCGGCCGCACGACGACGGCGAAGATCGGCACGGTCGGGGTCATCTGGCCCTCGATGCGTTGGGCCGACGAGGACCCGCCGGGGCGGACCGGCGGC
>DATNKH010000711.1:0-3962 GCA_035603475.1 Thermoanaerobaculia bacterium | reverse complement strand
ATCGGCGGCGCGGCGGCGCGGCGCGCCCTGGCCGCCGCGGCGCTCGACCGCACGCCGGAGTCGCGCCTCGCCTACCGGGCGCTCGCGGCCTGCGCCACCGCCGAGGACGCGCCGCTCTTCCGCGCCGCGATCACCCATCCGGACTGGTACGTCAGGCTGGCCTGCGCCGAGGTGCTCGGCCGCGTCGCTGGCGTCGCTGGCGTCGCTGGGGCGCTTCCCGCTCCTGGCTCCGGCATCTCCGGCACGCCCGGCGCGCCGGCCGCGGCTTCGCCGCCGATCGCCGGTCGCGACACTCCTGGTTCGCCGGAGGACCTGGCGTCGCTGGCGCGCCTCGCCGCCGACCCCGTGCCCGCGGTCGCCCACCGCGCCCTCTACTACCTCGAGGGCTGAGCCGCGGTGCTGCAGCCCGGCCCGCAGCTGACGGACGAGGAGTTCCTGCTGCTCGGCGAGCTGATCGCGGACCAGCTCGGCATCTCCTTCCCGGACCACAAGCGCGAGCTGCTCGCCACCCGCCTGCGCCCGCGCCTGCAGGCGCTGCGCCTGCGCCGCTACCACGACTACTACCTGCAGCTGGCGGGCGACGTCGACGGCGAACGCGCGCGCCTGGCCGAGCTGGTCACCAACCACGAGACCTACTTCTTCCGCGAGCTCGAGCAGATCGACGCCCTCTTCGATCTCGCTCTCGCCGACCTCAAGGCGACGGCGGCGACCCCCGGGATGGTGCGCTTGCTCAGCGCCGGCTGCGCCAGCGGCGAGGAGGCCTACACCCTGGGCCTCTGCGCGCGGCGGCACTTCACCGCCCTCGCCGGTTCCACCCTGACCATCGACGCTTTCGACGTCGACGCCACGCGCGTGGCCATGGCCCGGCAGGCGGTCTACGGCCCCGGCGCCTTCCGCGCCACTCCCGGCGAGCTGCGGGCGCGCTATTTCACGCCGCGCGGCGCCGACCGCTGGGAGCTCAAGCCGGCCTACCGCACCGGCCTCCGCTTCTACTGGGGCAACATCGTCGCCCTCGACACCTTCGCGCCGGCGGTGCCCTATGACGCCGTCTTCTGTCGCAACGTGCTGATCTACTTCTCGGAGCCCGCTTTGCATCTCGCGGCGGACCACTTCGCGGCGGTGCTGCGGCCGGGAGGGCTGCTGCTGCTCGGCGCCTGCGAGTCGCTCATCGGTCTGTCCAGCCGCTTCGAGACGGTGCGCCTGGGCTCCTCGATCGCCTACCGCAAGGTCGGCCGGTGAGCCGCGCCCGCATCGCCGTCGCCGACGACTCGTCGTTCATCCGCCAGGCGCTGGCCAGGCTCCTGGCCGGCGAGCCCACGCTCGAGATCGTCGGCCTCGCCGCGTCGGGCGAGGAGCTGCTGCAGCGCTTCGACGAATGGCAGCCCGACGCCGTCGTGCTCGACCTGTCGATGCCGGGGATCGGCGGCCTGCGGACGCTCGACGCCCTGCTGGCGCACCGCCGGCTGCCGGTGCTCATCCTCTCGACCCACTCCCGCCGCGGCGCACCGCAGACCATCGAGGCCCTTCACCGCGGCGCCACCGACTTCGTCGACAAGCAGCAGTACTCGCTGGTCGACTTCGAGGCACTGCGCCAGGTGCTGGTCGAGAAGCTCCACCAGATCCTGGCGGCGGGCGGCGCCGCCGGCGGCGGCGAAGGTGACCTCGGCGCCGGCCCGCCCGATCCGGGCCAGCCTGCCGCCGGCATCGAGCTGGTCGTCCTCGGCGCCTCCACCGGGGGCCCCCCCGCCATCGAGCGGATCCTGGGCGACCTGGGCGCGGCGCCGCCGGTGCCGGTCGCGATCGTGCAGCACATGCCGCCGGCGTTCACCCGCTCTTTCGCGGAGCGCCTCGACGCCCGCCTGCCGCTGCGGGTGCGAGAGGCCGCCGACCATGAGCGCCTGCTCCCGGGCGTGGTCTACATCGCCCCCGGCGGCCTTCACCTGGCGGTCGAGCGGACACACGAGACGCTGCGCGCCGTGCTCTCCGCCGAGCCCGAGATGGCGCGGCACCGGCCCTCGGTCGACGTGCTCTTCACCTCCGCCGCGGCGGCGACTGGCGGGCGGCTGGTGGCCGCGCTGCTCACCGGCATGGGCTTCGACGGCGCCGCCGCCATGGCCGATCTGGCGCGGGCCGGCGTCCACACCATCGCCCAGGACCGCGCCTCCTCCGTCATCTTCGGCATGCCGCGCGCCGCCATCGAGGCCGGGAGCGCCCGGGAGGTCCTGGCGCTGGAGCGCATCGGCCCCCGCCTGCTCGAGCTGCTCGCCGGCGCGGGGCCTGGCGGCTGAGGCGGCGGAATCTCTCCGGCCGGAGGAGATTCCGCCGCCGCTGTCGCCGCCAGGGCCCGGCCCCGGCCGCCGCCGAGAGCCGCGCCGGCTACAGGCGCGCGATCAGGTCGAGCAGCTCACGTTGCTGGAAGGGCTTGCGGATGTAGCCCGCGGCGCCGGCGCGCAGGCCGAGGACGGTGTCCTCCTCCTTACCCTCGGTGGAGACGATGACCACCGGGATGCTCGCCAGGGCGCCGTCGGCCTTGACCTGGCGGAGGAACTCCAAGCCGTTCATGCGCGGCATGTTGATGTCGAGGAGGACCAGGTCCGCGTCGGGGTTCTCCGCCAGGCGTGTGAGCGCCTCGACCCCGTCGAGCGCGTAGACCAGGGTAGCCTTGGGCAGCAGCGCCCCGAACAGCTTGTGCATCAGCGTCGAATCGTCGATGACCAGCACCTTGCGCGGCTTCATCCTGGTTCTCCTCTGGGCCTGCTATAGTGTGCCGCAAAATTGGTCCGAACGAATGTCGGCAGGGATTTCAGTAAACTCCGCCGGAGCGTGAGGAGTCAGAGATGCGCAGGCGCCACCGGTGGTTCGTCGTCGTCACGCGGCCCCTTCCGGCGGGCCTGGCGGGTCCTTCCGGCCTGTCCCGTCGCCCGGGCCTGCCCGGCCTGCTCGGCTTGCTCGGCCTGCTCGCGATGGGCTGGCTGATGTGCCAGGCGCCACCGCTGTCGGCGGCGGCGGCACCTGTGGCAGCAGCGCCCGCGGCGGCGGCGGCGCCGGCAGCAGCGGCGCCCGCGGCGAGCGCGACGCCGGCATCGCCACCGGCCGCCGCGCCCCAGGCGCCGTCAGCATCCCCCAGGGGCGGCAGCGCCGTGGCCGCGGTCAAGGCGCGCGGCAAGCTGATCATGCTCTGCTTCCCGCACCAGGAGAGCCCCTTCATCCGCGTCGACGTCGAGATCGGCATCGATCAGTACGACGGCATCGACTACGAGATCATGACCGGGTTCGCCAGGTCGCTGGGAGTGACCCTCGATGTGCATCCGGTCAAGCCGTCCTTCGCGACGCTGGTGCCCGCGCTGCTGGCGGGCGAGGGCGACATCATCGCCAGCTCGTTCAGCATCACTCCCGAGCGGCGACAGAAGGTCGACTTCTCGCGTCCCTACTTCGCGGTGCACACGGTCGTCCTGGTGCGGAAGGACAGCCATCTCGCATCGCCCGCCGACCTCGCCGGCAAGACCGCCGCGACGGTGGCGGGATCGAGCCTCGAGGAGCGGATCAAGGAGTTGCATCCGGGCCGCATCCATCACGTCGACTTCACGCGCTGGAACTACGACGCGCTGAGCGAGCAGCAGGCGGACTTCACCGTCCTGGACGACACGTCGACGCTGCGGCTGCTCCCGCTCTACCGCGACCTGAAGGTGGCGTTCCAGCTGCCGGGGGTCGACGACTACGCCTACGCCGTGGCGCCCGGCAGCGACCTGCGCGAGGCCCTCGACCGCTTCCTCGACGATCTGCGCCGCAGCGGCCGGCTCGACAAGATCCTCCAGTTCTACCTGGGCCCCCCGGCCACCGGCGCTCCCGGCGCGCCCTGAGGGTTGCAGGCCGGTCCTCCGCGGCAGATCTCCCCCCGGCCTCCCTTTGGGCGAGGGGTCTTACCTGCACCGGCGGTGGACTTCGATGCCTCGCCCAAAGGG
>DATNKH010000710.1:0-4361 GCA_035603475.1 Thermoanaerobaculia bacterium | reverse complement strand
CGCGCTGCCGGCGGCGGCCGCCAGCGTGGGGCAGCCGAGGGCGCCCGAGTAGAAGCGCGGCAGCGATGCCAGGCCCGCGCCGGGAGACGCCGTTCCCACTCCCGTTCCGGTTCCTGCTCCGGTCCCGGTTCCTGCTCCGGTTCCGGTTCCTGCTCCGGTCCCGGTTCCTGCTCCGGTCCCGGTTCCTGCTCCGGTCCCTGCTCCTGCCGATGCCGCACCCGGCGATGCGGCCGCGGTCGCCACGGACGCCGCTGCCGGCGATGCGGTCACCGGCGTCGCGGTCGCCGTCCTGGACGCCGCCGCCTGCGACGCCCAGGCCGGCCAGTGCGCCGGGGCGCGCGGGTCGCCGGCAATGCGCTCGCCGTCCCGGTAGTAGGCGAAGACCATCGCCGGCATCGCCCCCCCTGCCACTCGCGGGTCCGGCACCTTCCCGCTCACCAGGTAGTGCGCGGCGCGTTCGCGCGTCGCCGCCGTGACCTCGGCGTCGAGAGAGCCCAGCGCGTCGCGGTAGACGTGGCCGATGAAGAAGCAGGCCAGCAGGTAGGCCACCACCGCCAGCAGCAGCAGCACCATCGGGATGGGCAGCACGCCGATCAGGAAGTAGGAGAAGCTGAGGCGGCGGCCGACCTTGTAGAGAAAGGCCGACAACACCCGCCAGGCGGCCAGCATGGCCACGATGAGACAGAGACAGCCCAGCCCCAGGCCTACCACGGTGTTGACGTAGGGCAGGTGCAGCCGCCAGAGCGCCCTGAGCAGGAACATGCCCAACGCCACCAGGGCGAAGGCCACCAGCAAGGCGGCAAAGCGGCGGGGGGTCGAGAGTTTCACGGGCGGCGGTCGGGGGCCTGTCGCGTCCGTCTCAGGCTGCTCGGGCATGACCGCGGGATGGTCACGCCCCGATTGGCACTACGCCTGCCGCAGGCCAAAGTTTCCGCTTGCGCATGCCGGCTGCCGTGCGGAACGTCTCGGGCTGCCGACGGCGCCGACGGCGATAGTGTCGAGCGACCCGGCGGGTTCGAGCCTCGAGGCGGCGACGGAGGCCGGGATGGCTCTCCCGGCAGATCGCATAGAATGTTCCGCGCCGCCGAGCCGGTGGGCTTGCCGCCCGCCGTCGCCGCTGGCGTCAGCGCATCTTAGCCTGAATTCAAGGAGGGGGCACCGTGTCGAGGATCCCGCGCTTCCAGGAGCACCTGAAGACCGGCTTCACCGCCGAGGCGGTGAGCGCCGCGCGCTACCGCGCTTACGCCGCCCGCGCCGAGGAGGACGGCATGCCGCGCCTGGCGGCGCGCTGGCGGCGGCTGGCGGTGGCCAAGGACCGCCTGGCGGTTCGCCTGCTGGTGGCGGCCGAGCAGGTGCGCGGGCTCGACTCCGACGCCCGCACCGCCATCGCCGAGGAGCGTTTCGAGAACGACGTCCTCTACCCCAAGATCATCCGCGAGATCACCGACCCGGCAGAGCAGCAGACCGCGGCGGTCTTCCGCCAGCTGGTCGCGGACCAGGTCGAGCACCTGCGCGAGCTCGAGGCGCTGCGGCGCGACCTCGCAGCGGCCCAAGGCGACGTCCAGGTGCCGCCCGAGGTAGATGCCGGCTCGCCGCCACCGGCGGCCCGTCCGGCGTCGGCGACGGCCCCCGGAACAACTCCGTAAACCTCACTGCAGAAACAACTTGCGTAGCTTGTACCTCTCAGTCACAAGTGCTACACTGCCAGCGGGGGAGGGAGGTTCCGAGAACCATGAAAGCCGTGACCGCGACGACCGGTGAGAGCTGGATCACCACCACCTTCGAGAAGCTCGAGGACTGGTCGCAGCGCCACTCCTTCTGGCCGTTCCCCTTCGGCACCGCCTGCTGCGCCATCGAGTTCATGTCGACGGTGTCCAGCCACTACGACCTCTCGCGCTTCGGCTCCGAGGTCGTGCGCTTCTCGCCGCGCCAGAGCGACGTGCTGCTGGTGGCCGGCACCATCAACGACAAGATGGCGCCGGTGCTGAAGAAGATCTACGACCAGATGGCCGACCCGAAGTGGGTGATCTCGATGGGCGCCTGCGCCTGCTCGGGCGGCTTCTACCGCGCCTATCACGTCATGCAGGGCATCGACGAGGTGATCCCCGTCGACGTCTACGTGCCGGGCTGCCCGCCGACGCCCGAGGGGCTGATGTACGGCATCCTGCAGCTCCGGGAGAAGGTGGTCCGCGACCGCGCGCGGCTGGGCAAGGCCGCCGACGCGCGCGCCAAGGAGCGGTCCAGCGAGCAGCCGGACCTCGGCGCTCCCGAGATCTAGGTCCCCCTGGCCCTGGCCCCTGGCTCCCCTGGCCCAAGAGATGAGCGCAAGCGCGATGCCCCCTTCTCCTCCGACTACCACCGCACCCGGCGGTGCATCCGGTGCCCCCGGCGCCGCCTCCGGCACGGCGGGTGCGGTCGCCAGCGCGGCGGGCAGCCGCGCCGACCGTCCGCAGGCCACCGTCCTCTCCGACCTCTCGACTCTCTACCAAGGCGTTCGCTCCAGGTTCCCGGTCGACAGCATCACCCCGGTCTCGGGGGACACCGCCGGCCTCGACCAGCCGACCTGGATCGTCGAGCGCGAGGTGCTGGCGGACCTGGCGCGCGAGCTGCGCGACAACCGCGAGACGCGCTTCGACCTGCTGATGGACGTGGCGGGCGTCGATTTCCCGGACCGGCCCGAGCGCTTCGAGGCGGTCTACCACCTCTACTCGGTGCCGCGCAACGCCCGCCTGCGGTTGAAGGTGGCGGTCGCGGAGAGCGATCCGGTGCTGCCGTCGCTGGTGCCGGTCTGGAACGCCGCCAACTGGGCCGAGCGCGAGGTCTTCGACATGTTCGGCCTGCGCTTCACCGGCCATCCGAACCTGTCGCGCCTTCTCTGCCACGAGGGCTTCCAGGGGCACGCGCTGCGCAAGGACTACGACTCGGCGCGGCGCTGGATCCTCACCGAGGACAAGATCTACAAGCCGCACTTCGATCTGCCCGCCGGCTTCCTGGCCGGCCAGGGCGGACAGGTCCAGGCCGCCTCGTCGACCCGTCGAGGCTCAGCAGCGCCAGAGACCCCGGAGATCCCGGCAACCCCGGAGACCCCGGCGAACCCGGAGATCGTCGACGACGATCTCTTCGAGCGCATGACGATCAACATCGGGCCCTCGCACCCGGCCATGCACGGCACCTTCCGGCTGATGGCGGTGCTCGACGGCGAGACCATCGTCGCCTCCGATATGGAGATCGGCTACCTCCACCGCTGCTTCGAGAAGATGTGCGAGACCCACACCTGGCAGCAGGTGATCCCCTACACCGACCGGCTGAACTACTGCTCCTCCTTCATCAACAACGTGGCCTACTGCCGGACGGTCGAGAGGCTGCTGGGCATCGAGGCGCCGCCGCGGGCGGTGTGGGCGCGCACCATCCTGTCCGAGTTCTCGCGCATCATGGATCATTGCGTGTGCAACGGCACCACGCTGGTCGACGCCGGCGGTCTCACCAACTTCTGGTACATGTTCCAGCCGCGCGAGGAGATCTACGGGCTGCTCGAGTCCTGCTGCGGCGCCCGCCTGACGGTGTCCTACTGCCGCATCGGCGGCCTGTCGCAGGAGCTGCCGCCCGACTTCATGGCGCGCTGCCGGCGGCTGCTCGAGATCATCCCGCCCTTCGTCTCGGACGTCGAGAAGCTGTGCGATCACAACCGCATCTGGCTCGACCGCGCGGTCGGCGTCGCCGCCATCTCCGGCGCCGAGGCGGTCAACTGGGGCTGGACCGGACCCTGCCTGCGGGCCAGCGGCGTGCCCTTCGACGTGCGCCGCGCGCAGCCCTACGACCTCTACGACACGGTCGAGTGGGACGTGCCGGTGCTCTACGGCGGCGACGTCTACGACCGTTACCGCATCCGCAACCTCGAGATCCGGCAATCGCTCAGGATCATCCGCCAACTGCTCGACCGCGGCATGCCCGAGGGCGGCTTCATCGTCGACGACCCGCACGTCGCGCTGCCGCCGAAGGAGAAGGCCTACAACGAGATGGAGGCGATGATCTATCACTTCAAGCTGATCATGGACGGCATCCAGGTGCCGGAGGGGGAGCTCTACCTGCCGACCGAAGGCGCCAATGGCGAGCTCGGCTTCTACATCCTGAGCGACGGCACCGCCAAGCCCTACCGGATCAAGGTCCGGCCCCCCTGCTTGCCGATGATGTCCACCTTCTCCAAGCTGATCCGCGGCGGTTCGTTGTCCGATGCCGTGGTCTCGCTGGGCGGCCTGAACGTCGTCGCCGGAGAGCTCGAGCGATGAGCACCCCCGCGGCGACCCAGGCCCCCCTTGCCCTCCAGGAGCCCCCGGCGACCCCCACGACCGAGCCTCCCCCGG
>DATNKH010000709.1:0-7615 GCA_035603475.1 Thermoanaerobaculia bacterium | reverse complement strand
TTCCTCCCTTGGCTGAGATTCGGTCCGAGATGGTTCCGGAGCGCTCTTGCGCTCGGCACGTTCCTTGACTCGGTTCAGCTGGTGCCGCCAGAAGCGCTCGAACTGGCCCGTCCAGTCGTGCAGCGGCCGGAGCGTCTCGGCGTCGGTGCGGTAGAGCATCCGGCGCCCGTCGCGCCGCACGCGGACCAGGCCGACGTGGCGGAGCACGCGGAGGTGCTTCGAGACGGACGGCTGCAGGACGCCCAGGCCGGCCGCGATGTCGCCGACCGGCCGCTCCTCGAGCGCGAGAAAGCTCAGGATCTCCCGGCGCCGTGGTTCGGCGATCGCGTTGAAGGCATCCGAGGTGGTGGCGGCGCGCGGCATGGCAGCCACTATAGATGCCGATATGGGAATATGTCAAGGGAGCCGGCAGGGCAGGCCGGCGGGGCGTCGCATGCCCGGCTCACCCGCGGGGCGTGAACTGCTTCAGGTCGTTGATGCCGAGCTGGACCTCGAGCGCCGCCACCTTGTCGACGCTGCGCTCGAAGCCTTCCTCCCCCAGCACCTTGTGCTCGTCCTCCTCCATGCGGTCGCCCAGGGCGGCGACCTGCTTGGCGGACAAGATGGTGCGCAGCGCAGGGAAGAGCACGGTGTCCTCGCGCGCCTCATGCGGGCGGTACATGCGGATGAACGCCTGGCAGGCGGCGACGAGCTGGGTGCGGCTGGCGGGCGAGCGGAACAGCGCGGGCTGGGAGAGACGCAGGATCTCGGCCGTCACCCGCCGGCCGGCCAGGTGCTGCGTCTTGAGCGTGGCGACGAGGTCGACGAGCTTCTTCGCCTTCTCGAACTCGGGGAAGATGTACTTCTCCTCGTTCCTCTCGTGGTACTCCTCGACGAAGGTGCGCACCAGCTCGGCGGTGTGGAGGAAGACTTCCGGCGCCACCTCCTGCTTCGCCCGGAGCCGCCGCATCCCCTCCTCGTAGACCAGCAGGCACCGGTTGAGGACCCCGTGCTCCTTCATGAGGTCTTCCGGCGCGGTCACCCCCTCGTCCGGATTGAGCGGGCCGGCCGGCGCCACTACGCTCGCGGCGAGCGGCGGCAGCGCCGCCGCGAGTCCGATGCCGGCCGCGAGAAGCTGTCTGCGATCGAGCCGGTCTTCCCGGGTCATGGGTCACCTCCGCTGAACATGCCGGTGAACATGCCGGAAGCATACCCCTCCTGACCCAGGGTGATTCGCTCACCTCGTCTCGACGCAGGACCGGGGCCTTCCTCCGATCCTGCGTGGGGCTCGCTTGTCTCGTCCTGGTCAGGTCGCTGGCGTCACCGCCGCCAGGTCCTCGTCGCCGGTGCGGATACGGATCACTTTCTCCACCGGCAGGACGAAGATCTTGCCGTCGCCGACCTCGCCGGTGCGGGCCGAGCGGAGGATGGCGTCGACGGTCACCTGCACGAAGGGGTCCGAGACGCCGATGTCGAGGCGCACCTTGTCGACCAACTCCATCTTGACTGTCGCGCCGCGATAGGTCTCCACCTGCTCGGTCTCCCCGCCGTGCCCCTGGGAGCGGGAGATGGTGAGGCCGCGCACCTCGGCCTTGAACAGCGCCTCGAGCACCTCGGACAGCTTCTCCGGGCGAACGATCGCGGTGATCAGCTTCATGCCCGGCTCCCGGCAGGCATCTCGACCGCCATTCCGCCCGCGGCCTGCGAGCCCGCGATCCCGGCGGCGATCCCGCCGGCGACCACCGCGGTAGGCGCCGCCGTTCCCAGGTCGGGCAGCACCAGGATGGCGCCCTCGCCGCTGGTGTAGGCCTCCTCGCCGTGCTGCGGCACGTCGAGCCCGAGCCCTTCCTGCCGGCGCTCGGCGCGGAGCGGCACCAGGGCTCCGATCAGCTTGAGCAGCGCGAACGACGCCGTGCCGCTGTAGAGCAACGTCGCGCCCACGGCCGCGGCCTGGCGCGCCACCTGCGCCGGATCGCCGGTGAAGAGGCCGTCCTTGCCGCCCCAGGCGGCGCTCGCCAGCACCCCGGTCAGGAGCGCGCCCACCAGCCCGCCCACGCCGTGCGCCGCAGTGACGTCGAGCGAGTCGTCGAGCCGAGTGCGCGAGCGGTACAGGATCGCGTAGTAGCTGGGGAAGGCGGCGACGGCGCCGAGCACGATGGCGCTCATCGGACCGATGAAGCCCGCCGCCGGGGTGATCGCCACGAGCCCCACCACGATGCCGGTCGCGGCGCCGACCGCGGTGGTCTTCCTGGTGCGAAGCCGGTCGAGCGCCATCCAGGCGCTGAGCGTGGCGACCGGCGCGAGCAGGGTGTTGGTGAAGGCGAGGCCGGCGGTCGCGTTGGCGGCCAGCGCGCTGCCGGCGTTGAACCCGAACCAGCCGAACCAGAGGAGGGCGGCGCCCAGCAGCACGAACGGCACGTTGTGGGGGAGCAGCGCCTGCCGGCCGTAATCCCGGCGCGGGCCGAGGACCGCCGCGGCCACCAGGGCGGCGGCGCCGGCGTTGACATGGACCACGGTGCCGCCGGCGAAGTCGATGGCGCCGAGGCTGCCGAGCCAGCCGCCGCCCCACACCCAGTGGCAGATCGGGGCATAGACGGCGAGCGACCAGAGGGTGATGAAGGCCAGGTAGGGACCGAAGCGCATGCGCTCGACGACAGCGCCGGAGATCAGCGCGGCGGTGATCACGGCGAAGGTCCCCTGGTACGACATGAACAGCAGGTGGGGGATAGTGCCGTGGGCTTCCAGGCCGACGCCGCGGAGGAACAGGTGCCCGGTGCCGCCGAGCAGCGGCCCGCCGTCGCCGAACGCCAGGCTGTAGCCGGCGACCGCCCAGGCGAGGCCCACCGCACCCAGCGCGGCGAAGCTCATCATCATCGTGTTCAGCGCGTTCTTCGCGCGCACCAGGCCGCCGTAGAAGAACCCCAGCGCGGGGGTCATCAGCAGCACGAGGGCCGTGGCCACCAGCATCCAGGCGGTATCGGCGCCGTTGATCGCCGGGGGCAGGGGAGGGGTAGGCATGGCCGGGACCTCCAAGGGTTGTGGACGGCTCCAGGATAAATGCTGCCTGTCGCACTGTCAACCAATTCGTGCAGGTCATGCACCATTTGGAGTACAGCCCGGTGGATTCCTCCACTCTAATGGGCTCAAGGAGACCGACTTCGTACCTGGGCAGCGATAATCAGAAGACAGGCCGTCCGAGGCTCCGAGTGCCGGCCATGGTATCCCAGCCTCTCGAGGCCCTCCATCTCCCTCGGGGCCGTATGGGCGAGGGGTCCAAGCCAATGAGTCGGCGGCGGAGAACCATGAACCCCTCGCCCATACGGCCCCGAGGGAGATGGAGGGCCTCGAGAGGCTGGGATACCATGGCCGGCGGCCTGCGGAGTTCTTCGGAGGTTCGCTCGGAAGTTCGCAAGTTCATCCGGCCCAAAGGAGAGCCATGATCGACCTGGGAGCGCAGCTGGCGAGGTACGGGATCGGGTTCGTGTTCGGCAACGTCCTGGTCGAGCAGGCGGGGCTGCCGATCCCGGCGGCGCCGGTGATGGTCGTCGCCGGCGCGCTGGCCGCCGAAGGCAAGCTCTCGCCCTGGGGCCTGCTGGGCGCCGCGGTCGCCGGGGCGACGATCGCCGACTCGCTCTGGTTCACCCTCGGCGGCTGGCAGGGGCGGCGGATATTGAAGACGGTGTGCAGGATCGCCGTCTCGCCCGATTCCTGCGTCCGGGGCATGGAACGGCTGTACGAACGCTTCGGCCTGCGCTCGCTGCTGTTCTGCAAGTTCGTGCCGGGGTTCTCGACCGTGGCGCCGACCCTGGCCGGCGCGCTGCGGGCGCCGCGCTGGCGCTTCCAGCTCTTCGACGCCCTGGGGGCCGCGATCTGGGCGGCCAGCGCCATCGGCGCCGGCGCGCTCTTCCACCGGGCGCTCGACCGCGTGCTGGCGGTGCTCGACGGGATGGGATCGCTGGCGCTCGCCGTGCTGGCCGCCGCGCTCGCCGCCTACGTCGCGTGGCGCTTCGTGCAGCGCCAGCGCTTCCTGAGCGAGCTGTACAAGGCGCGCATCTCGGTCGAGGACCTGGCGGAGATGCTCGCCGCGCCCGATCCGCCGCTGATCGTCGACGTGCGCACGCCCGGGGCGCTGCGCCTCGATTCGCGGCACATCCGCGGGTCGCTGCGGATGGCTTTCGCGGAGATCGAGGAGCGGATGGCCGAGCTGCCGCGCGGCCGCGAGCTGGTCCTCTACTGCACCTGACCGAACGAAGCGTCGTCGGCCCGGGTGGCCGCGAAGCTCAGGCAGCACGGGTTCACGCGCATCCGCCCGCTCCTCGGCGGTCTCGACGCCTGGATCGACGCCGGCCTGCCGGTCGACGGCGCGGACGCGGACCAGGACGGCGGCGCCGGCGTGGACGAGGGTACGGGCCGCGGCGCGGACGCCGGCGCGGCGCCGCTCAGCTAGTCATCTCTGTCGTCGGCTCGGCCGCCGCCCGGCAAAAGCGGGAGCCGGGCGACGCGGCGTGCGGCAAGACGAGCGCGCGACGGAGGAATGGCGGAGACTTGACGAGAGCTTGACAAGTTGTCCCGCAAAGGCTGACCGGCGCACACTGAACAGTAGGCAACCGATCCACTCGGACCCCGAGCCGGCCAGGAGGGCAGCGCCGCTTCCCCCTGATTCCAGGTGCGGAGCGTTGGTCGTTGCCATGGGGGAGAGCGGGGGCGAAGTCAAGAAGGCGGGTTTGCGCGGGGTCTTCGAGCTTCTGTGGCTACGCTCGACGGCCCCCCTTGACAATCGTCCTCGATCCGGTATAGAGAGTCGCACCATCAACGGTCCCTTCAGGACGAAAGGAAAGCGCGATGAAAACAGTCGTGGCGATGTTGTGCTTGGCGTCATTCGCCGCAGGGTTGGCAGCGCAGGAGCTCACCCTGAACCCCAGGATCCACAAATTCCCAACACGCGAAGTGTGGGAGCAGGCGCAGCGCGAGAGCTTCAACCTCGGGGCCGGGGTCTTCGCGCGGAGGGGAAGCAACCCGACCTACCAGGGCGGGCCCGTGCTCGTGCAGGCCAAGGTGGTCTTGATCTTCTGGGGACCGTCGTTCTCCAACGTCGCCTCCCCCGACTACGCGTATGCCCAGCAACTGCAAGCCTTCCGCAACCAGTACGGCACGAACGGCGAGTACAACGTCATCACCCAGTACTACGAGAATCCAGGCACGGTGCACATCCAGCTGAGCAACCTCGCCGCGGGAACGGCTGACATGTTCGACATCGTGCCCCCGCCGACCAACGTCACCGACGCCGCCGTCCAGGGCGAGGTCCAGAAGTACCTATTGACCCATACCGTCGATTACAGCACGGTCTACGAGGTCGTCATCCCCAGCACCTCTTATTCCTCCTCTGGCGGCTCGGACTCCTGCGGCGGACCGAACCTCCAGTACTGTGCCTATCACAGCTGGTACGGCAGCGGCTCCACTGCGGTCAAGTATTCCATCGAGCCCTATCCGAGCTGCAGCGGCTGCCAGTGGCCGGGCTGGACGGCGGCGCAGAACGCGGACCACTTCGTCTGCCACGAGACCCGCGAGACCGTCACCGACCCGATCGGGACCGGCTGGTGGAACACCAGGACCGGCGCCGAGCTCGACGACCAGTGCGCCTGGTCACCCTCGCCGTTCCTCTCGGGCGGCTTCGGCTACCAGTACGAGTGGTCGAACGCGAACAACGGCTGCGTCCAGACGCGGTAATCCAGGTTCGAATCCAGAGCTGAAGGCGAACCCCGGCCGGCGCCGGGGTTCGCTTTTTTTGTGTCCGCGAGGTTCCCTCGCGGACATACCCACGACCCGCATCCGCCCCTGCTAAGATGGCGCGCGCCGCGGAGGGTGAAGGTGGAGAGCGGGATGGACCGGAGATGACAGACCTGCTGGCAGATCTCGAGGAGCTGAAGCAAGAGGCCGGCGCGAGCCTCGCCGCGGCGGCGAGCGGGGAGCGGCTGCAGGCGTGGCACGGCGAGTTCCTGGGCCGGCGCGGGCGGCTGGCCCAGCTCATGCGACAGCTGGCCGCGGCGCCGCCGGAGGACCGCGCGCGCCTCGGGCGATCGGCCAACGAGGTCAAGCGGGAGCTCGAGGAGAGCTTCGCCGCCCGGGAGGAGGAGGTGCGGCAGCGCGAGCTCGAGGCGGCGCTGGCGGCCGAGCGGGTGGACGTTACCCTGCCCGGACGGCCGGTGGACCTCGGGCGGCTCCATCCCATCACCCGCGTGCTGCGGGAGATCGAACGGAGCTTCGGCCGCATGGGGTTCCAGATCTTCGACGGCCCCGAGCTCGAGACCGACGAGTACAACTTCGAGCTGCTCAACATGCCCGAGGGCCATCCCGCGCGCGATATGTGGGACACCTTCTACACCACGGTCCCCAACCTGATCCTGCGCACCCATACCAGCCCCGGGCAGATCTATGCCATGCGCGCGCAGGCGCCGGGGCCGCTGCGCGTCATCCTGCCGGGAAAGACCTATCGCTACGAGCAGGTGACCGCCCGCTCGGAGTGGATGTTTCACCAGGTCGAGGGCATCGCGGTCGGCGAGCACATCACCTTCGGTGACCTCAAGGGGGTCTTCGTGACCTTCGCCGAGGAGATCTTCGGACCGGGCCGGCAGCTGCGCTTCCGCAAGAGCTACTTCCCGTTCACCGAGCCGAGCGTCGAGGTGGACGTCAGCTGCATCCTCTGCGGCGGCGCCGGCTGCGGGCTGTGCAAACAGAGCGGCTGGCTCGAGATCCTGGGCGCGGGCATGGTCCATCCCAGGGTGCTGCGGGCGGGCGGCTACGATCCGGCCCGGGTGAGCGGCTTCGCCTTCGGCATGGGCCCCGAGCGCATCGCGATGCTCAAGCACGGCATCGCGGACATCCGCTACTTCTTCAGCAACGACGTGCGTTTCCTGGAAGCCATCCGGCACTGACGTTGCCTCGCCGGACAAGAGGCTCGCATGCGGATCCCGATCTCCTGGCTGAAGGACTACGTCGACCTCGTCGAGCCGGTCGCCGCCCTGGCGGAGCGGCTCACCCTGGCGGGTCTCGAGGTGGAGGCGGTGCACCGCATCGGCGAGTGGTGGGATCCCGCCACCCTGGTCGTCGGCCGCGTCGCCGCGGTGCGCCCGCACCCGGCGGCGGACCGGCTGGCCCTGGTCGAAGTGGTGCTGCGCGAGGCGGGCGCGGACGCCGGCGAGCATGGCGCGCGCTCCGAGACCGTCGTCACCGGCGCTCCCGACATGCTCGGCCTCCGGGGCGTGACACCGCTGCCGGTGCTGAAAGTGGCGCTGGCCCTGGTCGGCGCGGTGCTGGTCGATCCCTACAGTGACCGGAAGCCGCGGCCGAAGAAGGTCCTCGAGCCGGCCGAGATCCGCGGCGTGCCGTCGCGCGGCATGGTCTGCTCCGAGCGCGAGCTGGGCCTCTCGGACGAGCACGACAGCATCCTGCTCCTGCCCGACGACGCGCCGGTGGGCAAGCCCCTGCGCGAGGTGCTGGGCGGCGAGGTCCTCGAGATCGCCCTCACGCCCGACCTCGCGCGCTGCATGAGCGTCGTCGGCGTGGCGCGGGAGGTGGCGGCGCTCACCGGTGCGCCGCTCCGCCTGCCCGCGGCCGCGGCGCTCTCTGCAGGTAGCGA
>DATNKH010000708.1:0-10818 GCA_035603475.1 Thermoanaerobaculia bacterium | reverse complement strand
AGACTATCTTCCGCCAGGCCGAGCGCAGCCTCATCGTGGTCAACGCCCACCGCGTCCAGAGCGGCCAGATGCCGGTGCTCGAGTCGCTCGACAAGGAAGGCGACTTCTTCTTCGTCGAGCGCCGCGACCCCGAGGAGGCCCTGCGCACCCTGGTCCAGCTGGTGACGCGGCGCATCCCCGCCCGCTTCGGCCTCGATCCCCTGGAGCAGATCCAGGTCCTGACGCCCATGAAGCGCGGCCTCCTGGGCTCCGCCAACCTGAACGCCGTCCTACGCGAGACCCTCAACCCCTACGGCCAGAGCCTAACCCGCGGCGGCCACACCCTCCGCACCGGCGACAAGGTCATGCAGGTCCGCAACAACTACGACCTGGAAGTCTGGAATGGCGACATCGGCCGCATCACCCACATCGACGAAGAAGAGCAGCGCCTCCACGTAGCCTTCGACGGCCGCGAGGTCGCCTACGAGCTGGCCGCGATCGACGAGCTCGCCCTCGCCTACGCCTGCTCCATCCACAAGGCCCAGGGCAGCGAGTACCCCTGCGTGGTCATCCCCATCCACACCCAGCACTACGTGATGCTCCAGCGCAATCTCCTCTACACCGGCATCACCAGGGCGAAGCGCCTGGCCGTCCTGGTAGGAGAGACGAGGGCCCTGGCCACTGCGGTCGCCAACCGCCGGGTCCTCAAGCGGTTCAGCCGCCTGGCCGAGCGGCTGGGTACCCCGGCGGGGCGAGACTGAAACGTTTCGCACCCTCACATCGTTGGCCAGTACAACAGGGAATGCCTGGCGCTAGAACACGACAGTTCCCTGCCAGGGCAGCGCGTGATGCGGATCCTCGACCGGCTGGCAGTAATGTGCGCATTTGGCTATTCCTCACTTACTCGTCGGTGCGATGCGATGACTTGACTCTACTACCGATCTCGCGCTAGCCTTTGGTATTCTCTGGCTGGCTGGTAACTATATTGCCATAGCTCTATATGACGGCCGCCCTTCAACTGCTCGCGATGGTTACTATGTTTCTAGTAACCTTCCTCATCTTTCAGGCATTGGGGGGACGACGGGAGACTCTCCTCTATTCTCGCGCCGATAAGGAGGAGTGGAATCGCCGAATTGGCACTCGACTTGGCAGTTGGTTTACGCTAACCAGCATTCTCGGTACACTAACGTCACTAGCAACAGTGTATTTGTTTTTTATCGGTAATTCTCGGTACTTTGGTGCTTGGATCCTAGTATGTGTGGCAGCTATCTGGGGAGGTGCATTTGTAACTAATGGTTTCACAAGAAGGATCTGCCTGGCCGAGCACGTTCGGCGTATTCTTGAGTCCAACGATCAAGTGGGTGGCGTGATCGCATCCATTTTCTGGCGGCCCACGCGTGAGGGCCGAGCAACGGCGCGCATCGTCAAATATCTAAGTTTGGCGAACATCCTTGCCTTGATCTGGTTGGATTTCGCGCTTTTCGCAGATATTTCTACTTCTCTTCTAGGCCTCTCATCTCGGGTCTCCCCCGGCCTCGCCGGACTCGGGCGGCCCGACCTGCGCATGAGCATGCTACTGCTAATCTGCTCTGCGTTCGCTGTTATTTTTTTTACCTTGAGATATGGCTTACGTGGGGTCATTTTCGCCGATCTTTTCCAAAGCCCTATGATCTTGTTGGGTACGTCCGTGGTTTTTGTGGGATGTATTATCGCGCTAGCGCGTCACGCCGGCCATGACCTTACATTCTCTCTCCTTCTGCCGAAGGCATCACTATTTAACGGGATCGTGTTTGCTCTTCATGTCTGCTGCGTCAATATGGCACTCGTGCTTGTAACAGAGACACACTGGCTGCGCTTGTGGATATTCCGAAAGAGAGAAATAGAGATGCAGGTCAGATCTATCGCTTGTACAGCAGGCCTATGGCTTCTATTGATATTCATTGGCTTCGCGGCCTTTCCTCTCTCCAATGGTAAGGTGGGCGAGGCTGCCGTTCAGGGCTTGTTGCAAGCGCTTGCAATGCTTTCGCCGCTACTCGTTGTTGCGTTCTGGATAGGTGGCACTGCAGCTCTATTCGCTTCTGCTGACGTACAAATATATGCATTGCTAGTTGTTAATGAATTTGATCTCAAAACCGGCATTCTCCGCTCGAAGACTATGAGCACGATCCGACCATTTCGTGACGCCCTTGTGTCGTCCTTGTTGTTCGGCGTTGCGTACTATTTTGTGCGTCTCGCCGACATCCCATTTGAGAAACTGGTCTTTTTGATACTACCGATAAGCCTCAATTTGCTGCCGGCCTTTGTCAGGGCAGCCCGGTCGCTGCCCCAATTGCCATCGTTGCTTTTATTATCGTTAGGACTCTATTTATTTTGCCTAGTAGTCGGCCTTTCACAACCTCGCTTGGAGTTTGGCTGGACCTTGATGGCGGCTGTGATGCCATGTATCGTGGCTTGCATCGCCCTAATTCCAATGCGACGTAGCCCCATGGAAATGGTGAAGACGAATGATGCCTGAAGCGGTGCGCCGGTTTGGCTTCTTGCCGGGTCCCTTAGTCAGCATAGCACTCTTTGTGTTGGCTCGCGGGGTTCCTTTTGACATTGTCATCTTAGTCTTTGTGTACGGTGTTTTCCTGTCGCTATTCTGGGCGGCACCGTGGAGGCATCGAAGGTGGCCAAGCTCTAGCGACGAGAGGACGGAGGCCTTTCGCAGGCTCATACTACGTATTCGTCATGCCCTGGTAGTCGCGATGATCATTGTCCCTGTGTTGATAATTAGTCACTTTATTCTAGTGGTGAACCTGCCGAGCTTGATCGATGACTTACTGGTGACAAGTTCGATCGTAGCAGATGCGGGTGCACACACCAACGACTTTATTCCCGTAGTGCTAAGTGGGTCTAGCGCCACTAGATCCACCAACACCTCGTACATCATTGTCGCGGATCAACCGGCAAAACAAGCAAAACTCTACATCGCTTCGGCGCGACTACTCTTGAAACCAAGAAGCGCCGGCATGGTACACTCGCTTTGCCCAGCAGCTTGGGTGATATTGTTGCTTGCCGTTGTCTTCGTCATAGGTCTGCGCATGGCTGAATTGTTAGGTGAAGGTGCACTCGATGGCCTCAGGGGAATGAACGAGTGAACGTACTTGCGGACCCGGAGGTGCTGCGCGTACCTTGCGGGCGGAAGGCGCTTGTGCCCGTTAGTTTGTTCAATTCACGTTCCAGCTCGGAAGAAGCGCTGAACCTGGTTGAGAGGTTGGCTGAATCATTTGATCATGTGGTTATCTTTATCGCAGATGGGTTGCAAGTCTACAATGAAGCGCGAGACAAGAGCTCAGCTGTGCTCAATGATAACCCGATTGACCTAAGAGTGCAGGAGTTTTGCGTCAGAGCTCGCGGCGTGGCACCACCTGGTAAGCTGGAAGTGTGCGGAGTGGATTCATTGACGGATCGGGCATTTTTTAGGATTTACAGACGACTGGCGATCCTGCGGTATGTGGATCCGAATTTTGGCGCTGCGATCAGCAAGGCCGCCGACCTTTATTGCAGGTATCAGCATCTTGCCTCCAATGCGGCACGAGAGTTGTCAGCCGCTTATCTTCTAGAAGAAGCGGCATTGAATCTACGGTTGCGTGTCGTGGATAAGATTGAAGCGGAATTCTACATGGGCGGAAGGCTTCCCAAGCCTTTGGTTAATTTGTATCGCGGGAAATATATGGCGAGCGTCTTCGAGTTGACCGACACGCCACCTTCGCCTATCGACTTTTTATTCTTCGAGCTTCGCTCCGAGGGGGAAGGGAAGGGAAGGCTGACGCGGGTTTCCTAACCCTCAACAGGAGTCAATATTAGAGAATGTGACACATTGCTCGGTACTCGGCGCTTTGGGTAGCATTACCTTGGCAACTTCTTAGATGGGGACCGGCCTTCTTCCTCCGGCGTTTAGCAGAGCCCCTGATCTAACCGCATGACTCTCTCGCCTCTCCGATCGGGGGGCGGGCTTCGCAGGCCGCGCCTGATGGAAACCGGCCAGAACCAGCCCTCGACCGCCCCGAGGACTCTCGCCTCCGCCAGCCATGGCGGGGGTGTGACCGGGGCTTGCTTCTTCACCCCCGCCGTAGATTGCTGCTCACCTGCAGGAAGATGTAAAAGTCGCCGCCATCGCGTGGCCGTGCGGGGTGAGCGAGATCCCAGACCTTCACGGCGACACCGTCGTAGGTCAGAAGACGGGCGCCGTCGCGGCTCAGCGCGACCGCTTGGACCGGCCGCCGATGCGCCAGGACCAGCGGCTCGCCGGCAGGCTCGCCGGAACGGTCGAGCCTCCACAGCCGCGCGGTACCGTCTGCGCATGCCGTGGCCAGGCCGGTCCCATCGGCACTCAAAACCGCCATGTTGACCGCACTTGGATGCCGCAGAGAGGTAGTTTCGCCCGAGCCGTCGGTTTTCCACAGGCTGACCTTGTCGCCGGCAGCCGTCAGGACGTGCGACCCGTCCGGGCTGAAGGCGACGCCATCGACCGCCCGTTCGTGCGCGAGGACGATCCGCGTGCGGCCGATCGGCTTGCCGGAGCCGTCGAGCTTCCACACGCAGACGGTCCTGTCGCCGTCGCAGATGGTGGCGATGCGGACCCCGTCGCGGCTGAATGCCAGCCTTTTCTCCCCTGCCGATCTTTTTTCCCCGGAGCCGGTCAGCTTGTCAAGACCAGACCCGTCGGTCCTCCAGATCCAGGCAGTGCCATCTCCCTCGATAGCGGCGATCCGTGTGCTGTCGGGACTGAAAGTAAACGAGTCCATCCCGGCGGGATGGCGTAGCGTGGCAATGAGCTTTGCGGTGTGGGGCCGCGTGGCGATAATCTCGTGCGAATCCACGACCTCCCAGATGCGCAAGATAGCGTCCTGTGCCTGCTTGTTCGGCGCCGGCTCTACTGGCGCGTCAATGGCGACGCGAGTGTCGTCCGGGCTCAAGACCGCCGCGGCCGCCGCGCCTGGAAGCTCCAACGCGAGAGAGGGCTCGTGGCCGTCGATCCTCCAGATCCGGACGCCGTCCTGGGCGCGGGTGAGCAGCCGCGTGCCGTCGCCGCTGAAAACGGCGCTGAGGACGGGGGAAGGATGCCGCAAAGGCTTGCTGTCGGGGTCGCCCGCAGACCACATCAGGAGCGTCTCCTCCCCGGGCGACTCGTGTCCTTTGAGAGCCATGGGAAGCGACGGCGAGGGACGGGGCGGCAGCAGGATAGCTGCTCGGGTACCGTCCGGGCTGAATGCGGCCCCGTTTAGAGAGATCTCGTGGTCCGGTACGGTCTCCGGCATCCAGGCCGTGAGGGCAAGCTCGGGATCGGTGCCGACCGAGTTCCAGGGGACTTCGTAATCGAATGTCAGTGTCTCGGGCCTTGATTCGCAGCGCAAGTCTGGCGAGCTGGGGCTGAAAGCCCCTGCGCCGGGGATCCGCAGCATGAGGCCGGCCTCACCGCACCAGGCGCCTCCCTGCACGACCTTGCTGAGCCGAAGGTAGAGCGGATGAGTTGTCTTCGACAGCGCTTGCAAACCGGGCAGCCGGCCCAACCAGGTTCCATCTTTCTGGGCAAGGCGGACCACCACGAGCTGCGGATCGCTCCACAAGCCGCCGGACAGGGGCCCGTCCGGCTCGATCCGGATCACTCCAGGACGGGCTTCTCCCTCCCGGTGAAAGGCCAACCACTGCCTCTCTCCGGGCTGCAGGACGAGGACGGAGCCTTGCCCAAAAGACTCCCGCCCGCGAGCATAGGCAGTCCGCTCCGGCGGGAAGAAGACCGCGGCGGCCCGAGGGGCGGAGTCACCATCCAACCCTGCGGCGGCAGGCGTCCTGGGCGCGGCCACCTTGAGGTGGAACGTGCCGATTGGCCCCAGGCCCGGCTTCAGATCAACACTGAAAGGTGTATAGCCGAGGTCGCGGCTGGAGACGAAGGGCAGGATGCTCAGCCCGAAGAAGCTAGCCAGGAGCCCGCCGGCCGCGATGGCGAGCAAGGCGCCGACGATTCTCCAGGCGGTCCGCGCCCTCGCCGGCGGCTTCGCCGGAAGAATCCCCAAGACCGGCTCTCGCTCGGGATCGTCGACTTCCCTGAGGTCGTCCACTTCCTTGGGATCGTCCTTTTGTTTCGCATTCTCCTTTTGCTTGGGATCGTCTCCCGGCAGGGACAGAGCCATCCCAACCAGACCCGCATAGGTCACCAGGCCCCCAACCAGCGCGCTCGCCGCGAGGAAGAGGACACCTACGTAGAGCCCCGTCCCGCCTGTGATGTTCTCCGGTATCACGGGCCAGACCAGGAGAGGGAGGAGCAGGGAGCCACCGAACGCCCAGGGCCAAGCCCAGATCCATGCCCCGCGCCGGCCTCCGCCGGGCCAGATCGCAGGCTTGGCCCAGCCCGCGATGGCACCCGACCACGAGGAGAAGAGGAGAGTGGGAACGACCACGACGAAAAGGAACCGGCCAATCGAGCTCACGTTCTCTTCGTTGCATGCGTAGGTCAGTCCGCTGAACACGACCAGCAAGGAGAGCCCGCGCACCGCGCCGGCCTGGGCACGGGAGAACTGCCCTTCGCGGCCGTTGCGTAGCGCCGCCTTGGCCGCGAGCCGCGCGGCGGAGCGGGCAACCCATATCCCGAGCGGCAGCGCGAGAAGGAGATACACTCCGACGGTTACGGGCAAGGCCAAGCTTCTGGCCACGCCGGTGGCGGGGTAGATGTCGTAGACCATGAACCACATCAGGAGCGCCCCCGCGGTGGCGCCCCAGACCAGCGAAGCCCCCAGGCCGGCAAGGGCCCCCCTTCTGCCGCGCTGCCGCAGGGCCTTCCGCGCCTTCTCCAGGCGGCGCTGGTAGAGCTTCCGCCCGGCCCGCCAGAGATTGCGGCGGCCGAGCTTGACCTGGGAGGGGACCTGCTCCTTGTCGATCACTTCGACCAGCAGGTCGAGAGCGGCCCCACGGCTCCGCCGGTCGCCGAATTGCTCGGCCAGCGCCCGATAATTGGGCGGCGACGCAAGGTCGGCAAAGGACCGGGCGGCGGCATGCCGGACATTGGCGCTGCGATCGTGCAGGGCCAGGTCGAAGCAGCGCTCGGCGAAGTGCCCCGCGCGGTCCTCCATGCGCCCCGCGGCCTCGGCAGCGCGCCGACGCACGGCCTCGTTGTCCTTCTGATCGAGGAACTTGTCGAGCAGCCTCGCGTTGGTCTCATAGCCGGCCAGTTCGGCCCAGTACTCCAGATCGCGGGCGTGGGCATAGACTGCGCTGGCCACCAGGAACAGCCGCTCCTCCTCCTTGAAGTGGAGCAGCTCCTTGAACGGACCCACCGTGCCGTCGAGCTGCCCCTTGTTTAGCAGCAGCTCGGGGTTGTCTCGCCACCCGGGGTTGCGACATGAGTTCACCACCAGGTTGCGGGCGCTGCGGAAATTGAAGAAGTCGATGTCGGTGTCCAGCCAGGGGAGGATCACCGCGATCAGCCGTTCGTGGACCAGCTCGAACCACATCTCGCTGCCACGGGTGTCGCGCCGCACCAGCCGATGCCGATACAGGCCTTCCAGGAGGGTGTCGAGCTCCTCACCGGTGATGACGAAATACTGCTGGAGCAGAAACTCGCGGTCCACCGCAAGCTTGGTGTTCTTCTCGCTAATCAAGGCATCGAGCACGGCCCGGATCTGGATCCTGCGCCGCAGATCCGTGGGCTCGATATCGCGCTGGATTTGGTCGAGGTAGCCACGGAACAGCTCCCGCACTCCCCCCAGCGCCGTGAGGTCCTTCAGCGCCAGCCGCACCGGCCCGTCCTGGTCCCGGCTGCGCGCCCGCGCCTTCTCCCAGACCTCGGAGCACAACACCTGGAGCACCGCCGGGTCGAAGTGGAAATCGGCCAGGGTATCGACCAGCGCCGAGATCAGCGGCGCCTCGAAGACCGCGCCGCCCAGCCGCAAGGTTTCAACCATCGCCTGGCGCACGCCGAACGAGGTCAGCGGCAGCAGGCGGTACATGTGCTGGCTGATCTCCGGGATGGCGCCGCCGAAGTCCCCCATCTCCGCAATCCAGTCTTCCCGCAGGCTGAAGACCAGCCGGAGGTTGAGCTCGGGGGCCACCGCCAGCCGGCCCATCTCGCGGATGAACGCCTGGCGCTTGGCGAGCCTCGACTCCCGTGCCTCCTGGCTGAGCTCCTCGCCGCTGCGGATGCCGCCGGCAGGGTCCGACTGGTCCGCAAAGCGGACGAAGAACTCTTCGAACTGGTCGAAGGCCACGACGATCAGTCGGTCCTTGCCGTCCGCGGTATGGCCGGCGCGCTCGATCATGGCAGGCAGATCGACCGCTTCATGGTCACCCTCTCCGGATCCGGCCTTCTCAGCCAGCGCCTGCCGCAACTCCCCCAGCGGGTCCTTGAGCACCCGCACGGCTATCGTCCGGTGGCCCAGGGCCTCAAGCCGGGGGAAAACGCCGGCCAGGAGTAGCGATGTCTTGCCCAGCCCGGAGCGGCCGTAGAGAACGAACGTGCGGTTGCCTAGAATGCCGTTGGCGACGGCTTCCATGTCGCGCTGCCGGCCGGCGAAATGTCCGGCGTCGTCTCTTTCGTAGTAGGCGAGCCCTTTGAAAGGGGTCGCGCGAGGCGCCACTGGCGGGGCCGGCGGGCTCGCCAGGCTCATGGCGGGGCTTCCGGTACGCGGCTCGCGGCGCGGGTAGCCGCACTCAACCCCGCGATCACGATGTCGGCATTGACCTCCAGCCAGTCGAGCTTCTTGAATTGGTGCCAGTAGGAGCTGTCGGCCAGAGTCGTCTGGTCGCTGATGAAGAAGGCGGTGCCCCGGTTGCGCGCCAGATCGTCGCGCAGCAGGCGCCGAGCGAGGCTGCGCACCAGCGGGTCGCGCGCCGAGACACCGAGGAACAGCAAGTTGCAGCCTCCGACCCGGTTCATGAGATTGGCGACGAACGAGGCGACCACCGACAGCCGCTCGTAGATGCGGTCCTCGTCCTCCTCGGTGAGGATCATCGAGGTTGCCGTGTACGAGCCGCGCAGATTTACCAGCACCACCTCGCCGGCGGGCGAGATATCTGCGCCCAGATCCTCAGCCTGGACGACTTGGAGGTTGCTCCCGCGCAGCCGCCGGAGGGCCTGCTCGAGCAGCCCGTCAACGTGTGTGTAGACGATGCCGGGGACCTGCCAGGAGGCGATCTGTTCGAGGGCGACGTGGGGAGTAAAGGCTCGGTAGGCATCCTGTATGGCGCTGTTCAGGGCGCGCCGCTCGCCTTCCGAGAAAGACTCGTAGTGCTGGCAGATGCGCTGGAAGACCACCGGCGTCAGCCAGCCGGCAACGCTGTCGGCCAGCGGCGTGATGCGCTCGAAGCCGGGAAAGGACGACGCCTTCGCCAGGCGTTGCGCCAGACCGCCCAGGTCGGGAGGGACTTGATCCGCCTCCAGACGCTGCGCTCCGGCAGCCAGGATGCCGGGGCCGAGGATCGGCAGGCAGCACCGGGTCTCGATGGCATGCACGAGCCGGCGGTCGATGCGCTTGTCAATGGCGGCGATGGCCGGGGCGGCGCCGGCGATGGCCGGCGACCGTTCCTCGTCGAGCAGGGTGAAGAGCTGCTCGCGGCCGGCGGCCAGGTAGAGCGCCGGCGTGATCGAGCTGCGCACCCTGTCGCCGCCACGATAGGTGCGCTCCAGGGTCGCCCTCCCCTCCTGGACCGCGAGGTCGATCCGACCAGGCCGTTTGCCGGCAAAGAGCTCGCGATAAAGCGCGGCCGAGAAATCGGCCGCGGCACCGTCGTGGATGGCATAGCGCATGACCACAGTCGCGGGAACGCGCGCGCGCGATAGGTAGGAGCCGAGGCCGCTCAGGGCCTGGGGACCGACGCTGCCCCCGTGACAGCAGTTGACCACCACGAGCTGCGCCGGATGGCTAAGGAACTGCTGGGCGAACACGCGCGCCGACAGCCAGTCCGCGCCCTCCGCCACCGTCTCTCCCGCCTTCCCGACCACCGGCTGGCCCGCTGTCTCGCTTGCCATCCCGCCCGGCTTCTGGCCTGCCGTCTCGGCCGCCTCGGCATTCAGCCGCAGCTCCACCCGGCCCTGCGCGTCGAGCCGCCCATGCCCGATGAAGTGGACGATGTCCCAATCCTGGCGCAGCTTGTCGGCGAAGCGGTTGGCGGTGACCGGACCGTCGAGGCACTCGATCTTGATCTTGTCGCCCGCGTCTTGCGCGCTCTGCCTGATCTTCTCCCACTCGCTGCTGGTGCCCAGGCCGGACCCCGACGGGATCACTACCAGCAGTTTGAGGAAGGCTCGGCCGGGGGGCGGGCGCGGCACAGCGGGCTGATCCTCGGCGAGCCGATTTCCGGCCGGCGACCTCGCCACGGAAACCAGGGGCGAAGTAGCGAGGGAGAGCTCGTCGAAGTCCCACAGGGCCTCCCAGGGAACGTCCTCGAGCTCCGGAGGCAGGGCCAAGCGGATCCTCAAGATACCGCCTTCGCGGGCGCGGCATTCCCGGCGGGCGCGGTCGAACTGTTCCTCGAGCTGACCGCCCAAGAGCTTGGTCCATAGCTCGCTGCCCAGGTTCTGGATATCGTCCACGGTGCAAGTGTTGTCACGGATCAACTGGAGGTCCCGGGCGGTCTGACCGCTGGCCATGGCGAGGTCGACCTCGAAGCGGGCACACGTGAGCGCGCCCCCGTCGACCTGGAGCTCGACGTCCCAGCCACTCATCGCCGCAGCGCGCAGGGTGAACCGTAGCTCGACCTCTCCCGAGCCGCCCGGCGCCGGTGCCACCGCTCGCTGACCCGACAGGGTTTCGACCGGCTGGGGAGCGAGGTCCCTGGGCGCCGTGGCGGCCTGCGGAAAGC
>DATNKH010000707.1:0-9354 GCA_035603475.1 Thermoanaerobaculia bacterium | reverse complement strand
TCCCGCTTCGCCGCCAAGCCGTCGATGTTCGTGAGCACGCCCTGAATGCGTAACCTGTCTTCGTGGCTGGCGGAGGCCCAGTGCTCCCAGGCCACCTGGAAGCCCTCCTGCACGATTGCCGCAAGGATGGCGATGGAGTCGGACGTGCTCTGCAGCAGGTGCTGGTAACCGGCGGCGTCGACGGTCACGGCCGGGTTCGGAAAGGTGCCGGGCACATAGTTGTTCAGGGCCAGGGACGTTTGCTTGAGGGCCGTCAGCGATTTATTGATCAGGTGCTTCGTCGCTGTCGGTCGCCAGGTCCGCTTTGGAATCGGGGACTTTTCGCTCACGGCCTGCAGATCCACGAGCTTCTTGCCCAAGAGGGTCGCGGGGATCAGTGCCTGGTCGCGAGCCATCTTGTTGCGCCGGTAGGCCGTCACCCAGAAAGCGGCGCCGAGGCCGAGAAGGATCACCAGGACTCCCAGCGCCTGCCTCGCGAGGGTCGTGCTGTTCACCGTCATCGGTATCGCCTGGGGCAGGGCGCCATCGACGATCTCGTTGGCCGCGACGGTCACCGTGCCGGTGTAGCTGCCGGGATCCTGGAAATCAGCGGCAACGCGCAGCAAGAGAGCATGAGCGGCCTGCGCCTCGAGCTGAAGCGGCTGGCCGCAGTCCGCTGGTGCTCGGCCGGGCTGCGCCTTGCAGAGCTGCAGATGGCCGCAGCCCAGGTGGCGCCCGCTCCTCTCGACCAGGCCGCAGGACACCAGGTGGACACCCGTCGCCGTGATCGGTCCGATGGTGATGGCGAACGGGATGTCGCGGCCGGCGGCAAGCGACCATGTCGCCGGGGGGAGCTGGACCGTCCACTTGAAGGTCGAGCTGAGATTGGTGAGGGTGTAAGGCACGAGCGCCTCGAGCTGAGATCCAAGCGTGACATGGGCAAGACGCGGCTGGGTGATCGCTGGCGGGACGCCGGTAGCGATCGCGTGGACGAGCCAGATGGTGCTCTTCGGCCCGGTCTGCGGCTTGCCGGCGTCAAAGTAGACCGCCACCGAGAAAGGCCCGGGGCCGCCGGCGTCTTCGACCTTGGGAATCTCGCCGCCGGTGACGGCTGGCGTTGCCGTCAAGACGAGCGTGGCCTGGCCGATGGATGCTCTCGGGTCGAGCTGGAGCGTCGGCTGAGCGAAAGCCAGCGTCGGAACCTCGGCCGGCGCGGGGTGCGCGCCCAGCAGGCAGGCCAGCGCACAGATCCATGACAGCGCCCAGGCTCGGCTGACCGCAGAAGGGGCCCTCGGCCGGCGGCGCGGGAGTGTGGCAGCGGGCATCTCGTCTCCCTTGTCAACGTCCTCTCGAGGGATAGGGACGGACGCGGGGAGGCGATTCCCTTCATGGATTCCGGCGAGATGCCGGGGCTGCACCAAAGCCTCGGGTGGGGAATTCCGTGCGGTGTCCGTCTAAGGACGCAACAGGCCAGCGCCGCTCACTCGGGCGAGGGCCAAGGAGGAGACCCGTGAGCACCAAGACACTGAGTCAGATCGCCCGCAGCTTCGGCGCCAAGCGACGCGCTCTGCACGAGCGCTTCCAGGCGGACCTGGCAGGGGCAGACCTGGCGACGCCGATCCCTGGGGCGCCGCCGATCGTCATCCCGGTCCCCAAGGGCTCCATCGTCGAGCTCACCATTTCGCAATTCGGGGTCGATGCGCAGGTCGTCCTCAACGACGTGGTCCTGGCGCAGCACGATTCCTATGTGCTCGACCTCGTGGACGGCGACAACAGGCTGATCTGGGTGATCACCCCGCTCTCGGCGCCCTGGGCCTATGAGGTCGACCTGAGCATCAATCACATGACGCCGCAGAAGCTTGACGCGGGAGCCGGCAACTCGGTCGGCTCCGCCATCGCCAAGCTGGCGATCCTGACGGTGTCGTGACCGGGGCTGGCCACGGGCAGCCTCCAGGAGATGGAGCCATGAACGTCAGGAAAACCGTCGTGGGCATCGTCTTCGCCTGGTCTCTGGGCCTGGCAGCGGTTGCCAGCGCCCAGACCGGCGCGCCGGCTGCGGGCGGTCCGGTCGCCACCACGAGCCAGGCGGAGGCCGAAGCCGTTGGCGAGAACCTCGACTTCTCCAAGGCGCCGCTGATCGATGCGCCGAACGATCCGGGGTCGGCGTTCGTCGCGCGGGCGATCGCCGATCGCAGCTGGTCGGTGACTCTCGGGAACTCCAGCACTCTCGATGGCTACACTTTCCCCGCCACGCTGCAGGTCCTGCCTTTCCTGTGGTCGAGCACGAGCATTGCCGATGCGGATCAAGCCGCGGGGCTCATGCGTCTCCTCCTGCAGTCGTCGGTGGCGGTCAAGTACGTGCCGCTCGTGGTGCGGCGGACCCCCGGTACGAAGACGGGGACCGACACCTCTTCGGACCGCAAGGGGTCGATCACCTATTCGCTGCCGCTGCTGGGGACCGCTCGCGTTCAGCGCTACCACGATTTCATCCATGCGGCCCTCGACGATGTCACCCTGGCGGCGCGTCGAGAAGGAAGACACGTGACGCCGGAGGAGCTCGCGGCGGCTGCCACCAAGGCTCGAGACAGGGCCGCCCAGGTCGCCGAGGAGTACTCGCGGTTCTCGCTGGTCGGCAGCGCCGGGTTCGGCTGGGACACGCGCCAGGACAAGCCGAACTCGTTCAACGCCGGGCTGACCGGCACGAAGGTCCTGACGCCGGTGAGCGAGATCAAGAAGCCGTCTCACTACACCTGGATCCTGAACGCGTCGGCGGTCGAGGCTTGGTTCCAGAGCGTGAGCGTGACGCCCTCCTTCTCGCGCTTCAGCGGCAGCCTCGGGGTCGATTTCCAGCTCCCCGCCGGCGTCATGTTCAGCCTGGTGCCGAACCTGGATCACTATTCGGATGGCGGCTATGCAGCCATCCTCGGTTTCGCGAATACGACACGGCACGACGACGTCACCCTCAAGGAAGTGGTCACCTTAAAGATCCCCGGCGGCAACAAGGTTGCCCTGTCGGTGTCCGAGGAGCACCTCGGCACTAGCGACCACGACGTCGCGGTCAACTTCGGAGTGAGCTACAAGCTGCCGTTCCCGCCGGACGTGGGCGGCGGGTCGCAATAGCCCCGAGACGAAGGGGGATCGGAAGCAAGTCGAGGCAGCACCGCGGAGGAGAGAATGGCACACAACGTCGCGTCCCTGGTTCCCGTGCTGCTGATGCTCGCCGTGCCGGGCGCTGTCGCCGCCCAGGAGGATCCGGACCTGCCGCCCGGAGCGAGCGGCCGGATCGACAAGGCGGACTACGTGCGGCAGCGGGCGGAGCACCTGGCGGCCCTGCGGGGGCTGAGTGGCCCGGTGCCGGCCGACGCCCGGACGCAGGCCATCCGGTGGCTGGAACAGCAGGAGCGAGCCGCCTCGCGGCTCGATCCGCGCATCGGGAGCCTGCGGTGGACGCCGATCGGCCCCGCGCCGATCCCGAATGGACAGACGAATGTAATCTCGCTGCCAGTCAGCGGCCGGGTGACCGCCATCGCCGTTCATCCCACCGACCCCGACAAGGTGTACGTGGGCACCGCGAACGGCGGCACCTACCGCACCCTCGACGGCGGTGCCACCTGGACACCGATCATGGATAAGGCGCTGTCGCTGGCGGTCGGCGCCCTCGCGATCGATCCCATCACGCCGACCCGCCTCTGGATCGGCACCGGCGAGGGCAACTCGAGCGGCGACAGCTACTTCGGCGTCGGCCTGTACCGGATCAACGACGCGGAGTCCGCTGCGCCAGGGCTCGAGGGCCCGTTCACGCTCGACGAGCACGGCAATGACGTCTTCAGCCACGCCTCCGTGAGGAGGATCCTCATCCATCCCTCCGATCCCAACACGCTCTTCGTCGCCACCACGCACGGCTCCTTCCCCAATGGCAAATACAGCTCGCCGCCGCCCTCGGGCCTCTACCGCACGCAGACCGCGCTGGGCCAGGATCCTCGTTTCCGCCGCCTCGCGGTGCCGGCCGGAACGCACGATACTGCGATCGGCGATGCGGTCTTCGAGCCGGACAATCCAGAGCACCTGCTGTGCACCGCGGAGAGCTCCAACCCGGCGCTTGCCGGTGTCTGGCGGACGACGAACGCCAGGGCAGGCGGGCCTTCTTTCACCCGGACCCTGCCCTTGCAGGTGAAGACGCGAGGAATGCTGGCCGCCAACCACGTCGGGGTCACGGTGAACGTGCTGCTGACCACCGGCGAGCCCGCGAACTCGCTCCGCTGCAACGAGGGGGAGAGCGGAGCGCTGCGCCGCTCGACGGATGGCGGCCTGACCTGGAGCCCGCCGCTCGCCGCCGCCGCGGGCTTCTGCGATGGCAACTGCGACTATGACTCGCCGGTCGCGCTCGATCCCCGCGACTCCAGCCTGATCTACCTGGGTGGACCCGCTGACGGCAGGACAGGGTGCTCGATCTCCTTCACCCGCTCCACCGACGGCGGCCGGACGTTCTCCGGCAAGGGGTCCAGCGACCGCGGGCTCCACGCTGACACGCACGCGATCGCGATCGCACCTTCCGATCCCGCCATCGTCTATGTCGGCGACGATGGCGGCATCTTCAAGTCGACCGACAGAGGCCAATCCTGGACGAGCCTCAACAACGCCCAGTTCTCCGCCACGCAGTTCTACAGCCTCGCCCTGCACCCGCTCGACCGCGAGCTGATGATCGGCGGCACGCAGGACAACGGCACGTTGCTGCGGCAGGCGGACGCAGTGTGGACCCGGTCGGTCGGCGGCGACGGCGGCTTCACCGCGATCGACGGCGGCGCCACCGACACCGTGACCTTCGATCTCTACGGTACGTTTAAACAACAGTGTCGACAAGGTGGTGAACGGCAAGATCAAGCTCGGCAGCATCGGCATCTTGCGGGCTGCCAGCGCGGCCTGCGCCGCGGAGCTCGAGCAGTGGGCGTTCCGCGGCTGCGGCAGGGAGCTCGATGAGAATCGTGACTGCGACGGCGAGGCCTTCATCGCCGCCAACGGCCTCAGCTGCGACGACTCGGCCGTCCTCTTCCTCCCGCCGCTGGTGCGGGGACCCGGCCGGCCCAATACGCTCTACTTCGGCACGGATCGGCTCTACCGATCGAGCGATCGGGGCGAGACCATGAGGGTGGTGAGCCAGCAATTCCGACCGGCGGTCGCGGTGAGCGCCATCGGCATCGCGCCCGGCGACGACCGTATCCGGCTGGTCGGCCTCGCGGACGGCCGCCTCTTCCTGACGATCAGCGGTAGTTCGCCGCTGGCCGAGGTCACCCGGGCGATCCCGAACGGCTTCGTCGCCCGCATCGTGATCGACCCGGCCGATCCCGCGGTGGCCTACGTGACGCTCGACGCCTACGCCGGACAGGAGGTGTGGAAGACGACGGACCTCACCTCGGGTCACCCCACCTGGCAGCCCGCCGGCGAGGGTCTGCCCAACATCCCGGTGAACGGCTTCGTCATCGATCCCGGCGACTCCCAGCACCTGTTCGCGGGCACCGACATCGGTGTCTTCTACTCCGCGAACGGCGGCGCGCAGTGGGTGCCGTTCAGCAACGGCCTGCCGCGCCTGCCGGTGTTCGACATCGGGTTCCAGGGTACGCAGCGCGTGCTGCGCATTGCCACCCACGGCCGCGGGATCTGGGAGATCACGCCGCCGGCTGCGGGCTTGCGATGAGCGCCGGCCCGTCACGTGTTCCCTTGGCTCCGCCAAGCATGTATCGCACCATCGGGACCCTCCACTAGGCTTGACGGCTTTCAATGATATATATGTATTTATAATACGTGATTGCATAGCAACTTCGCGGAGCCTATGATCATGCCAGCGAACCGTTCACCGGAGGTGCTGGTCGGATGTGGGCTTTTGAGCCGACCTCTCAATCGAGATCTCCTACTCGGCGATCTCGCCGCGAGATCCACCAGAGTTTCGGGCGATCACGCGTCAAACTCCAAGCGAGCGCAACAAGCGAGCGCAAGAACAGAACGTCCCGTACGGACAAGGAGACTCGAGATGACGACTTTCAAGAGAGTTGCGATCGGTGGTTTGGGTGCATTGATGCCCATCATCTTGAACCTGTTGGTGGTTGATTTCGACGCTCTGAAAGTTGGCGTGACGTTCCTTGGTGTTCTGGGCTTCGTTGTTCGGGTCCTGGTCCTCTTCTCGATCGGAGGCAGTGTTGGCTACTTCTACCCGACTGAGAAGCAGGCTTTCAAGTTGTTCCAACTGGGGCTGGGAGCACCCGCCCTCCTGATCGGCATGCTCAACGGAGTCAATGGAGCCAAGGCTCAAGGTTCAGCGCCGCCGACGCCAAAGGCTGCGAAGACCGTGGCCGAACGTCCTTTCTCTCTGTTCGAGCGGGCCGCAGAAGCCGAGCAACTGCCGACCCAGGCTCGAACAGCGCCAGCCCCAACCGTGCCGGCGCCAAGCCAACCCCCAAAAGCGCCGGCCGAAAAACCAGCCAAGTCGTACGGAGCCATCAAGGTCTCCGGAATTGAAGAGTTCGTGCAGGGATTCCTTGGGCGCCCGAACGAGACGTGGTTCGTCATCAGCGCCTCTCACTTGACCAGGGAAGCCGCTCAGAAACATGCTGACAGCATCAATGCTGCAAGAAAAGGCTTCCAGGCTGACGTCTATAGGCGATTTGGGGACAACAAGTACTATGAGGTGGTCATCGGCGCAGGGCTTACCAAGGCAGATGCGCTTCTTCTCCAGCAGCGCGCAATCGGAGCGGGACTACCAAAGGACACCTATCTCTGGACATTACCCGGTGAGTGAAGCGAGGCTCGTCTCGAGATCGATCAGGATCACGCCGCTCACGCGAATGAGATAGGTGTAAGAGGACCCCGGCGACGATCTCGGCGATGGCCGGGGTGACCTCGAGGACGGGCAGATCCACGACCAGGGCGAGGGCGGGCTCGCGGCTCGGGTAGTCGCCCTCGCGCAGCTCGTCGAGGACGGCTTCGCTGGTGACCGGGCATAGCGGTCCCGGGCGAGCTCCCACCATTGTCTCGTCCATGTCGGCGGGCAAGGGAGGCTCGTCAACCGACGTGTCGAGTGGCCGCGCGACGCCTGGCCGCCAGGGCCGGGGGCGGCGGCCCCGGCCGCGAGCCATTCTACTCCCGGGCGACGCGTGGGGATCCGGGCGCTCCGGGGCGGCGGAAGCGGTGCGGCAGCGATGGGTGCTGTCGGTGCTCAGAGGTCACCTCCTGGAGATCCGCCGGGGAACTCACAGCCCGGCGCGGGCGAAGAAGGCGAGGACGCGGCGATCGATGTCGCGCCAGCGCTGGAAGGCGCCGAGGTCGGGCGCGCTGATGTCACCGCTCTCGGGATCGACCCCGACCATCAGTTCGCCTTGCGGAGAGGGCGTCGTGGCGAAGTCGCCGTCGATGGCGGCGAAGGTCATGCCGTGGTACTCGAGGCCGTCGCCGCAGGAGCCGCGGAAGGCGACCATGGACTGCGCGAGGCGCGACAGCAGCTCGAGGCCGCCGCCGTCCACCTCGTGGAACGTCAGGAGGACCGTCCAGGAGTGCTCGCCCTCGTTTTCCTCGTCGGCCTCCTGATGGAAGGCATCCTCGACGGACGGGCGGGCGGCAACGAGGGCTTCGAGAGAGCAGCTGGTCCGATCTCCCATGGTGGTTCCTTTCTCTCGTGGATGGCGATTGCGGACGGGCCGGCTCGGCGGCGCGAGGCAGCGCGGCCCGGCCGGCCCGGCCGGGGGGGCCTGCGGCGGTCGCTCGGAGGCGCCGAGGTGCTGGCGGCCTGTCTCCCGGAGCGGCTCGGGCTCGTTCTGCCTGGGGATGCCTTCGAGGGCTCCAGCGAAGGGCCGGTCCACGTCGGGCTTCTGCCAGCTGCCGCAGAGGGCCGTCATGAGCCGTGCGGTCGCAATCCGCAGTGGGGGACTCGACCGGCCCTCCCTGGAACCCTGGAAGGCGTGCTGCCGAAGGCTCGTCCTGCTCTGGCGCTCGCCGGCGACGGCGAGCGCTCGCGCCAGCGTCTTTCATCCCTCCCGCTCGCAAGGCCGCGAGGGAGACGAGGTCTCGGGGCCGGTGTCGGGGTCCGTGTGCGGCGCGTGGAACGGAGCGCGCGAGGGGTCAGGCCGCGCCTGCTGGCGGCTCGTGGGCGGCGCGGCCGGGGCGGGAGACGGCGGCACGGAGCCCTCCGGCCGAGTCCTCGCGGAGGGTCAGGCTTGCGACGTCGAGGTCGAGGGCTTCCGTCAAGGCCTCCTTGGCGGTGGAGAAGGCGAGCGCGCTCCGCAGCCTGGTCTTGAAGGCGTCGGAGGAGGCTCGTCGCGCCAGCCTGCGAGTGAGTTGGAGCGTGAGCTCGAGGTCGATGGTGACGCGGACCCGATCAGCCATGTCGGTCTCCTCTCCGGTGGAACGTTGGGACCTGCCTCCGAGGCCTCGTGGCGGCGGCGCTCGGCGCCACGGCGGCCGCCACGGGAAGAGCGGCTCACCGGTCGTAGGGATAGATGAAAAGGGCGTAGTCGTGCTCCTGGCCGTCGCTTCCCAGGAGCTTGAGCGTCTGGAAGCCGCCATCGGTGCTGAAACCCTCGGCGACGAGCGCGAAGGAAGAGACGAGGTCCTTGGCCAGGGCGCCCTGGGCGAGGTGTTCGAGAGGGTCGTCCTCCACGGCGACGGCCTCGACGTGAAACAGATAGCCGGCGACCGAGATCGAGCCGAGGAGCCGCTGCCAGGGCACGGGGTCGCCGACCTCCTCGAGGTGGAGCGCGGCAAGCGGGACGTCGCAGAGCGGCAGGTGATCGAAGTCCTCCTGCGCCCGGGCGCGGAGGCGCTGGTAGGCGCGCAGTGCGCGCAGGGCCGCCTCGTCGACGTGGAGGGTGTCGACGTCGATGGGAACGCTGACGACGGCGAAGGGCTGGTCGACGGCGGCGAGCTCGCCGCCGTGCGCGGCGAAGAGGCGGCCGGGATAGTTGGCGCCGTCGCCGTGGCTGCCGTCGAAGGGGATGCCCTGGCAGGCCAGCTCGTGCAAGGGGCGGTCGGGCTGGACGTCGTCGAAGGTGAGGACGCAGAGGGGGCGCGGACGGTCGGGGAGGTCGTGGCGCGCGGCGGGTTCGACGCCGAAGGCGTCGACGACGGCGGCTTCCCGGGCGGGATGGATGCGGATGGTGAGGTTGCAGGTGTCCATGCTCAAGGGTCGTCTCCTCGCGATCGCGGGTTGCTGGACGGCTCGCGCGCCGGGTGCGCGCTGCCTGAAGGCCCGCGGATGCTCGCGGGCCTTCGACGTGTTCCTTCTTGGCTCCCCTGGCTGGCTAATGGAAAGGGTCGCAAGGCAGCCGGTACTGCGCCGAGGGCGCCCTTCGTGCGACGTTATGTCTTCCTCTGCGGGTGTGGCCGGCGAGG
>DATNKH010000706.1:0-3266 GCA_035603475.1 Thermoanaerobaculia bacterium | reverse complement strand
GGACGGCTGCCGTTCCATCTCCGCCATCGTTCGTGCCTCCAGCCGCCGTCGGGTACGGTTCAGCCCGCCCGCCGTCGCCGGCCAGCCGGGCCAATAGGGTAGTCGCGATCGCGCCGGGCCGCAATGGGCGGAGAGCCCGGGTAGTGGGTCCAAGGCCCGCGGGTCCGGGGTCGGGAGCCGATTGCACAATTTTGGTTGCATAGACGCATGGCTTCCTCTACAATCACTGCAAAACAGGTTCTTGGCACGCCGCCGACCGCCACCGCCCGCCGCCGCCCGCAGACGACCGCTGGGTATCGCTGGAGCGCCGGGTCGTTGGCGCGGCTTCGGCGGCCTCTGGTCTTTCGGTTCGTAACCGCAGGTCTCGAGGAGGTCCGGTCGTGAACAGGATGAGAGCAGCCGTCGCGCTCGTGCCGCCCGCCCTCGCAGCGCTGGGTCTTGGTCTGCTGGCGCCGGCGGCCGCCATGGCAGGCACCGTCTTCGTGCCGCTGGCCAACCAGGTCTCGATCGCCGGCGCCACCTATACGACGAAGGTCTGGGTCTCCAATCCCGACCAGGCACCGCGCCGCTTCAACACCCTGTTCATCCCGCAGGGCACCGATGGCACCACCCAGAAATCGGCCAACGGCAACGTCACCGTGTCGTCGAGCGGCACCTCGGTGCTGAGCTCGGTGGCACCCGCCGGCCAGAGCGGGCTGCTGGAGGTCGGTGGCGCGCCGCAGCTGGTGGTGGGGGCCAGCCTGGAGGTGCGGGACGGCGCCGGCAACCTGCTGACCTCCGCCTCCGTACCGACGATCAGCCAGGACAAAGCGCTGGCCGCCGGAGGGTTCCTGGAGCTCCAGGGCTTGCAGCGCAGCGCCGGCGGCATGATCACCGACTTCACCCTGATCAACCTCGACACCGGCGCGGCGCAGTGCACCGTCGCCGCGTTCAGCGCGGACGGCCCGAGCCTGGGCCCGCCAGCGACGCTGTCGATGTTGCCGCTGTCGCGGCGCGACTTCCCCGACGTGCTGGCGATCCTCGGCGCGGAGGCGATCGCCGATGCGCGGATCGTCGCGACCTGCGATCACCTCTTCTTCGCTTTCGCAGCGGTCTACCAGCCCGGCGGCGCGGCGATGCAGATGGTCAGCCCGTCGCCGACGCTGACCGGCAGCATCGGACCCGGGTTGCCCGGCAGCGGCGGCACCGGCGGCGGCCCGGGCAACGTCACCTTCAGCGTTCCAGGCACCTTCCTCAATGCCACGGCCAGCAACTCCGAGCAGCTCTACGACCTGCCGGCGCAGGCGGGAGTGCCGTTCAAGCGGGCGACGATCGACTGGGACCTGCGCATCGGCGTGTTCCCGAGCGGCCTGTTCACCGGCGTCATGTCCTTCCGGCGGCCGAATGGCCAGCGCTCGCTACGCGAGCCCTTCTGCGCGGTGCAGATCGTCAACCGCAACTCGAAGACGCTGCTCGACCTCGGAGTCGAGAACGTCTTCGAGAGGACGGCAGGCCCCTGGAAGCAGAACAGCACCTACCACCTGACGCTGATCTACGACCTGACGGTGAACCAGTGCGAGCTCGACGTGTCCCAGGGCGGTGCGGTGATCTACACCATCGCCGGACCGGCGCAGTGGTTCGATCTCAGCGCCACCAGCCAGAACCCGCTGGTGGTGGACTTCGGCCAGACCGGCATCGGCGACGGCGCCTACTTCCCGCCGGTCAGCTGGAGCTACTCGAACCTCAGCGTGGTGCTGGTTCCCAAGTAGGAGACCGACCGCCGCCGGGCGCCTGAGACTCGCAATGCGGGCCGGGGCGCTCTCGAGCGCTCGAGCGTCAAGGCTGCGTGGTGAGCCGCGCCAATCTCTTGCAACGAAACCAGAGATTCCGCAGCTTCCAGAAGCGGCTCGCCTCCATGCCGCGGACCTGTCGGGAGAGCTCCTCGATCCTCGCACCGAGCCCGACGATCGTGGCATGGAGGTCACGGACCAGCTCCTCCTTCAGATATGCCTCCTGCTGGAGGCGGCTCCGCAGCGTGAAGAGATCGAACTGAGACGATCGCAACAGCGCGCCGAGCACGGAATCGGAATAGACCTCGAGCTCGCTGCCATCGCCGGCGAGGGCGGAGACGCTCAGCACGGAGCTGTCGGCCGTTCCCGGCGGCAGCTCCATCGTCAGCTGCCAGCCGGCGATCGGGTCGGAGAGGAACGGCAGGTTGTCGCGGGGCTCGAGCGCACGGGATGCAGCCGCCAGTGCGCCGTCGATCCTGACCCGCACCTCCTGCAGCGGATGGCCGGTCACCCAGCCGCTCAGCTGGCAACGGCGGCGACCGTAGCGTGAGCAGTGCTCGACGAAGCCGACCAGGCCAGGTTGCACGCGCAGCCCCGCGAAGACCGTGGTGGCGGCGGTGGCGGCGAGATCGGCATCGGCGATCACCACGTAGATGTCCTGGATGTTGGCGAGGCCGCGCGGGATGCGGTGGACCGCGCAGTCACCGAGCGCTGCCTTCACCGCCGAGCGCACGTACTCCTCGCTCACCCAGGCCGTGCCGTACTCCTCGGTGGAGAGGGACCCGCTCTCACTCTGCGGACTGAAGGCAATGCCCGACGCCGGCGGCGGCCCTTCGCGCCGCAGCGAGAGGTCATGGACGCTGAAGAGCAGCATGCCGCCGGGAGTCAAGGCGGCACCGAGGCGTCGCAGCCAGCCGCTGAAGCGCACGGCCGGGAGGTGAGTGAAGAGCGACGACACCAGGATGCAGTCGAAGCTGGTCTCGAATCGCAGGTCCTGCGGGTCGCTCGCAGACACGATGCCCTTCACGCCGAACGTCCGCTCTTGGAAGGCCACTGCCTCGGCATAGATGTCAGACACCCAGACCGACTCCTTCGGCAGCTCCGCCACGATGTGGCGCGTCAGCCTGCCGTAGCCGCTGGCGAAGTCGAGGAATCGGCTGCACGCCCGTGGCGAGCCGAACCGCCACGACAAGATCTGCCGGACGGTCTTCCAGATCTGGCGGCCGGAGTCGAAGTAGGCGGCGAGGGCCTGCTCGAAGGGATAGCGCTGGGTGTAAAGGAAGAAGTGGAGCATCTCGTCGTCGACATGAACGTCGAAGTTGACGCCGCCGGCGGCCAGCTCGCGGCACAGCGCTTGGACCAACAGGGTCGCCGACTCGGCATCCGAATGCGCCAGACGCTCCGGGCTCATGCGCCAAATCCTCTCATGCGGGGTGAGCGTGTCAGTGCCGTTCATCTCGCCATCGGCAGGCAGCCTCGGCGGCGCGATCGCGCTGG
>DATNKH010000705.1:0-3854 GCA_035603475.1 Thermoanaerobaculia bacterium | reverse complement strand
GCTCGTATGGGCGAGGGGTCGCAGTCCTCCTCCGCCGCCCCATAGACTTGGACCCCTCGCCCATACGAGCCAAGAGGGATGATGTCGAGACGGAGGCCCCACCTCCCCCACGCAGAGGAGTTGTCGGAGGGTGCCCCGGAGGCGTCCTTTACCGTTTGGGCCGGCCGTCGATGAGCCCGTAGAACAAGGTAGAGATGGCGTGCAACGTGGAGGCGCCGATGGCCTTGCGGCGGGTCTCGAGGTGGCCGGTGAGGGAGCTGATCATGCCGCCGCGCTTGCGCGTGCCGGGCACCGCGAAGGGGATCTGGTCGCTGTCGAGGCCATGGACCAGCCTGTCGGGGAGCTGGATCGAGCCGCTCGAGCCCCACGACTCCCCGATCAGGCTCCGCACGACCGTCCAGTAGCGGACGAAGTAGCGGATCTTGCCCGCCACCTCGATCGAATGCAGGCCGGCCTCGCTCGCAACGTAGAAGTGATAGTTGTCGGCGAGTGCCTGCTCGAGGTCCACGGCCCGCTGGCGGGCGAGGCGGATGACCTCCTCGTCCGAGATCAGCAGGCCGAGCGGCGGCTCCTCGACCGTCTGCGGCACCACCGCCACCGACACCGGCCGGTCGAGGCCGTCGTGGAAGTAGCGCAGGAAACCGTCCCGCACGCCCAGCAGCTTGTCCGGCGAGGCGCCGGCCGCGACCGCCACCTCGACCCCGGTTTGGAGCCGCTGCCAGAAATTCTTAAGATCCCTGATCATGATGATCGTGAGCCGCCAGAATCGGACACTCAAGGATATTCGCCGCCTCCGGCGAAGTAAAGGCGCACGGGCTCCAGGCGAACGTGCCTTGCTCGAAGGCCCCCACCTCCTGGCGGCGGCGCTGGACGCCGGTTCGCCGATCGAGACGGTGGTGGCGACCGCCGAGTTCCTGGCCTCGCCGGCCGGGCGCGACCTCGCGGCCGCCCTCCCCTGCCTTCCCCTGACCGTCGACCCGCGGCTGCTCGACGAGCTCGCGGACAGCGACTCGCCGCGCGGCCTGCTCGCCGTGGTGCGGCTGCCGCGCGGCGGCGCCGAGACTCTGCCGGTGCGTCCCGGTGGCATCTACCTCTACGTCGAGGGGCTGCAGGACCCCGGCAACCTCGGCGCCCTGGCCCGCGTCGCCGAGGCCGCCGGCGCCGCTGGCATGGCCCTGTCGGCCGGCACCGTCCATCCCAACCATCCCCGCGCGCTGCGCGCCTCGGCAGGCAGCCTGCTGCGCCTGCCGGTCGCCGTCGGCGTCGACCCGGACCTCCTCGACCGCCATCTCCGCGGCCCTCTCGATGCGGCCGGCGACCTCGGCGCTGCCGGCGACACCGCAGCTGCCGGCGACACCGGAGCTGCCGGCGACACCGGAGATCACCGCGCTCATGCCGCGTCCAGGGTTCACGGCGCTCACTTCAGGGCGCCGCGCTGGATGGCCCTGGTGCCGCGCGGCGGCGTCGATCTCTATGACGCCCTGCGGGACGCTCCCGGCGGCACGATCGTCCTGGCGCTCGGGGCCGAGGGGCCGGGGGTCTCGCCGGCTCTCTTGGAGCGCGCCTCGTTTCGCCTCACCATCCCGGTGACGCCGCCTGTCGAATCGCTCAACGCCACGGTCGCGGCGGCGCTCACCCTGTTCGAGCTGCGCCGCCGGCGCGGGTTCGCGGACGGTGACGGCTGACGCCTCGTCCAGGCGAACGGCGATAGAATCCGCCCGGGCCCGCCGCCAGGGACTCCCAGAGGAGAACGCATGAAGATCGCCATCGGCTCCGACCACGCCGGCTTCCAGTACAAGGAAGCGATCAGGGAGTACCTGCGGCGCGAGGGCCACGAGGTGCAGGACCTCGGCACCTACGCCGCCGCGCCGCCGGTCGATTACCCGCTGTTCATCCGCCCGGTCGCCGAGGCGGTGGCGAGCGGCGCCGCGGAGCGCGGCATCGTCCTCGGCGGCTCGGGCAACGGCGAGGCGATCGTCGCCAACCGGGTGCGCGGCGTGCGCTGCGCTCTCTGCTGGAACGCCGAGTCGGCGCGCCTCGGCCGCCAGCACAACGACGCCAACGCGATCTCCCTGGGCGAGCGCATGATGTCGCTCGACGATGCCCTCGAGATCGTCCGCATCTGGCTCGCCACGCCGTTCGAAGGGGGGCGCCACGCCCACCGCCTGGCGCTGATCGACCCCTGATCTCGCCTTCCTCCGCTCGCGCCGGGAAGCTGGCGGCGCTGGCGACCGAGCTGGGAGCGTCGCGCGTGCGGCGGGACGCTCCGCTCGCTCCCTTCACCACCTTCCGCATCGGCGGCCCGGCCGATCTCCTGCTCGAGGCGGCGAGCGCGGACGAGCTGGCGGCGGCGGTGACCGCGGCGCGCCGCCACCAGGTGCCGTACTTCCGCCTCGGCCTCGGCGCCAACATCCTGGTCGGCGACCGCGGCTTCCGCGGCCTGGTGATCCGCAACCGCGCTCGGGGTGTCGAGCTGCTTCCCGCCGGCCGCGGCCCGGCGGATCCCTCGTCGCCTCGCCGCCTGCGCGCCGAGAGCGGCGTCGTCGTCTATCCCGATCTCATCGAGCTGGCGATCTCGCACCGCCTCTCGGGCCTCGAGCACTATGCCGGCATCCCCTCGACGGTGGGCGGCGCGATCTGGCAGAACCTTCATTTCCTGTCGCCGGCGCCGCTGCGGGAGCGCACCATGTTCATCGCCGAGGTGACGCTCGAGGCCGAGCTGCTGGACGCGGCGGGCGAGCGCCGTATCGCCGGGGTCGACGAGCTCGCCTTCGGCTACGACACCTCGATCCTCCACCATCGCCCGGACACCGTGCTGAGCGCCACGTTCGAGCTGGCGCCCGGCGATCCCGAGCGGCTGCGCCGGGTGGTCCGCGAGAACCTCGACTGGCGCTCCCTGCGCCATCCGCCCCTCGACTCCGAGCCGAGCGTCGGATCGATCTTCAAGAAGATCGCGGGCGCCGGCGCCGGCCGCCTGATCGAGGAAGCCGGGCTCAAGGGAGCGACCCGCGGCGGCGCCATCGTGACCCACCGCCACGCCAACATCATCGTCAACCGCGGCGGCGCCACCGCCGCGGACGTCCGCGCCCTCATCGAGCACGTCCAGGACGTCGTCGAGCGCCGCACCGGCCAGCGCCTCGAGACCGAGATCCAGATGGTGGGTGAGTTCTAGCCGGGCACGCCGGGCACGCGGAGCCAAGCGATCGTGCGGGCCGTGGCAGGCGGGACTCGCCTGCAGTCTACCCGCCCTGGTGCAATCGGAAGCTGAAGGGGAGCTCGGTCCACATCTTGCCGGGGAGGCCGTCGCGGATGGCCGGGTTGAAGGTGGCGCGGAGGGCGGCCCGGCGCGCCGCCTCGTTGAAGCCGACCCCGGGATCGTCGGTCCGCTTGACGATCGTCCGGGTCACGTGTCCGTTCTCGTCCACCAGCACCAGTAGCATGACGTCGGACTCGACCTGGCGCCGCCGCGCCCGGTCCGGGTACACGGGCTCCGGGCGGCTGACGAGCCGCGGCGGCGAGGCGCCCGGAGCGCCCGGCGGAATGAGGTCGCCGCGCACCATCGGCCGCAGCGGCGCGCCCGGCTGGGCCGCCTCCACGCCCTGGCCGTCGTCACTCGGGTCGGCCTCGGCACCCGCACCCGACGCGCGCTCGGCCTCCTGGTCCGGCCCGGCGGTCCCGGCCTGCCCGCCGCCAGTCCCCGTCCCGGAAGCCGAGGCCGCTGCCGCGCTCGCGGGCCTCTCGGCCCGAAGGCCGCCCTGCGGTCCGCTGTCCCCTGCCGCGGCGTCGATGCCTCGCGTCGCCGGGGCCTCGAGATGCTGCGCGGCAACAGGCCGGTGCGCAGCGGTGCCGGCCGG
>DATNKH010000704.1:0-6483 GCA_035603475.1 Thermoanaerobaculia bacterium | reverse complement strand
CTTTGGGCGAGGGGCCAAAGTCCTCCGCCCCCGCAGCCCCGGCCCCTCGCCCAAAGGGACGCCGCGGGAAACGGACCCACGACCTGGTCCGGGCTTCTCGCAGGCCGCCTGGCGTTACCTCACCCGTGCGGTGCGCGGCGGCGGATGGTGTTGACCAGGATCAGGTCGTCGCTGCGCGGCTGCCAGTCGACGGTGTCGCGGGTGCCGTAGAGGATCGGCGCGGAGTAGAGCGGGATGAAGACGAAGTCGGCCATCAGCACATGCATCGCATGCTCGAGCTGGGTCCGCCGGGCCAGCAGGTCGAGGGCGGACTCGCTGTCCTCGATCAGCGCGTCGAGCTCGCGGTTCCGGTAGTGGATGAAGTTGCCGGCGCCGTAGCCGCTGTCGGCGGTGGGGCTGTGCGCCATCGCGTCGAAGAAGTCGCTGGCGTCGCCGGAGAGACAGAACCAGGAAGCGAACGAACAGTCCGCGTCGGGTGAGAACTCCTCGACCGGCCGCTCGCGGGCGTGCACGCGGACGCCGGCGCTCAGCAGCTGCCGCGCCAGGGCGTCGAGCTCGGGGCGCGCCCCCGGGCGGATCTGCAGCTCGAGGTCGAGGCCGCCCGCATGTCCCGCGGCGGCGAGCAGCGCGCGGGCCGTGGCCGGCGAGGCCGCGGGCGGCCGGATATCCGGAGCGAAGCCGAAGACGTTGCCGGTCACCATCTGGCCGATCGGCACGCCCTCGCCATGAAGCGCCGTCCGCACCAGCTCGCCGCGATCCAAGGCCAGCGAGATAGCGCGCCGCGTCCGCAGGTCGTCGAGCGGCCGGCGGTCGCTGCGCAGCAGGAGATAGGTCACGCCGAGGCTGCGGGCCTGCCTGGCGATGCGGCAGCCGGGCGCGGTGCGGATGCGCGCCAGGTCCGCGAAGGCGGGCTCCTCGACGATGTCGAGGTCGCCGTCCAGCAGGCCCTTGACCCGGGCACCGGGGTCGGGGACGGGCAGGAGCTCGACGGCTCGCTCGGGCGGGGCGCCTCCCCAGTAGCGCTCGAAGGCGCGCAGGGTGAGACGCTTGCCGGGCTCGTGCGCGACCAGGCGGTAGGGACCGGTGCCGACGGGCCGCACGATCACCGGCGGCGAGCCCGCGGGCACCACCAGGACGAAGGCGATCTTGTTGAGCAGGATCGGGTCCGGCCGGCGAGTGGTGATCTCGACCGTGTGCGGGTCGAGCGCCAGCACCTTCTCGATCGCGACGAGGTAGGAGCCGATCTCGCTCGTGGGGGCCCGGCGCGCGCGCTCGAAGCTGAACAAGACGTCGCGCGCCGTCAGCTCGCGCCCATCGTGGAAAAACACGCCGCGCCGCAGGTGAAAGATCCAGGTGAGCTCGTCGGGGTTCTCCCAGCTCTCGGCGAGGGCCGGCCCGACGCGGTTCCCGGCATCGAAAGCGGTCAGCGAATCGTAGAGGTTCCGCAGCACGGAGAGGGTCAAGAGCTCGCCCGCGTGAGGATCGAGAGTGAACGCGGCGCCGTCGAGGGCGATGCGCAGCGGCCGCTCCGGCAGGGGCGCCGGGCGGCGGCACTGGGCGGTGAAGACGACGGCGGCCGCGAGCGCCGCCCAGGCAATCCTGCCATGCGGCCCGCGGCGCGCCGCCCACCCGCGGCACCCGCCGCCGCCGGCCAGCAGGCGGACCGTGCGTGCCGCGAAGGGCGAGCGGGGTGTGGCCAATGCCTCCAGATCCTCCAGCGTTCGTCCGATTGTTAAGAGAAAGCATATCACCAGCCGGGAACGTCCCTGCAGCCGGGACCTGGGGGGTCGTGGGTCATTCTCCCTCTGCCTCCTTTTGGGCGAGGGGCCAAAGTCCTCTGTCCCTGCAGTCCCGGCCCCTCGCCCAAAGGGAGGCGGAGGGAAAATGACCCACGACCCATGGAGGTACCGACCTGGGCGCTTGGTGTACGATCGTCTCATCAAGAGGAGAGCCGGCGATGGTGAGAACGTACGAGGTCGTCTCCGGAGGCGTCTTCGCAGTGGTTGCCGTCGCGCACGCCTGGCGTGCCGCCGCGGGGTGGGCGATTCAGGTCGATGGCTGGTCGATCCCCATCTGGGCGTCCTGGGTCGCGGCGCTGGTGGCCGCCCTGCTGAGCGTGTGGGCCTTCCGGCGCTCGAGGGCCCGCCGGCGATAGATCGGAATGAGCGGCGGGGGAGTCACCCGGCCTGGATGGCCCGGGTCGGATCGATGCGGGTCGCCCGGAGCGCCGGCAGCAGGATGGCGAGCCAGCCGGTCCCGCCCAGCATCGCCGCGACCGCCGCGAAGGTGAGCGGGTCGGTCGCGCTGACCCCGTAGAGGGAGCCCTCGAGCCAGCGGGTTGCCGCGAGGGCCGCGGCGGCGCCCAGCAGCAGGCCGGCCGCCAGGGGGAGGAAGCCCTCGATCGCCAGCTGCCGGACGATGCGCGCGCGGCTCGCGCCGAGCGCCATGCGGATGCCGATCTCGCGGGTCCGCTGGCTGGCGAAGTAGGCGATGACGCCGTAGATCCCCACGGTTGCCAAGAGGAAGCCGAGCAGCCCGAGGCCGAGGAGCAGCGCGGTGTGGAAGCGTTGCTCGGCGAGCGAGCGGCGCAGCGCGTCCGCGAGTGTGACGACCGGGACGGGCAGGGTCGGGTCGACCTCGTGGACCGCGCCGCGCAGCGCGGCGGCGAGCGCCGCGGGAGAGTCGCCGCGCACCACCAGGTTGACCGTGCGCTGCAGCCACTTCCAGGCTTCCTGGGGCGCCTGCGCCATGGGCAGGTAGAACTCGGGCCGCACCTCGCTCGCCGGCCCCCGCGTGCGCACGTCGCCGACGACGCCGATCACCGTCTTGAGCCGGCTCGCCGCCGCGTCCTCGCAGCACGCGATCCGCTTGCCGATCGGATCGGCGTCGCCCCAGGCGTGCCGGGCGAGCGCGCGGCTCACCACCATGACCCGGTCGCCGCCGGCACGGTCGGCGGCGTCGAAGGTGCGGCCGGAGAGCAGCGGGATGCGGAGGGTCTCGAGGTAGCCCGGCATCACGAGGTGGAAGCTCGCATCGATGAGGTTCTCGGGCGAGAAGGGCTTGCCTTCGGGCAGGAGGCCGTTGTTGCCGCCGTAGCCGCCGAGCGGCACGCCGCTGCCCGCGGACGCGCCACGGACGCCCGGCCGCTTCTCGAGGCGCGCGACGATCTGCTCGAAAGCCTGCTCCACCGCGGGCGGCTGCGGATAGGCCGATTCGGGAAGCCCGACCCGCGCCGTCAGCACGCCTGCCGGATCGAAGCCGAGAGGCAGGCGCTCGAGGTGCAGCGCGCTGCGGATCAGGAGACCCGCGCCAACCAGCAGGGTGAGCGCCAGCGCGACCTCTCCCGCGACCAGCACGTGGCGCAACCGGTCGCGCGACGGACCCTCGCCCGACATGCCGCTGCGGAGCAGGGTCTGCGGGCTCTGCCGCGCCGAGCGCAGCGCCGGGACCAGCCCGCAGAGCAGGCTCGCGGCCAGGGACAGCAGGAAGGCGAAGAGCAGCACGCCGCCGTCGATCCGCGTCTCGCCGAGGCGCGGGATGCCGGGCGGCGCCAGGCGCACGAAGAGCTTGACGAGCAAGAAGGCGAGGCCGGTGCCGAGCGTTCCCGCGGCGAGACCGAGCACCGAGCTCTCGGTCAGCAGCTGGCGTACCAGCCGCCTGCCGCCGGCGCCGATCGCGGCGCGCACGGCGAGCTCGTTCTGGCGCACCGCCCCGCGCGCCAGCAGCAGGCTGGCCACGTTCGCGCAGGCGATGAGCACGACGAGCCCGACGGCGCCGAGCAGGATGAAGAGCCGTCGCGGCACGTCGCCCAGGATGAAGGCCGAGAGACTCGTGACGTGGACGCCCTGGCGGCCGACGTTGTCGTGGGGGTAGAGCGCGGAGAGGCGGCGCATCCCGACGCTCAGCTCGGCCTGCGCGGCGCGGGCGCTGCTTCCCGGGCGGAGGAGGCCGACGACGTCCAGGTAGTGCTCGTCGTGCTGCGCGCGCTGCGCCGGCGTGAAGACGAGCGGGACCCACAGCTCCTCGTGCGAATCGGTGGGATCGAACCGCTCCGGCATCACGCCGACGACGCGATAGGGCCGGTTCGAGAGACGGATCGTCTTGCCGACGATGGCGCGGTCGCCGCCCATCCGCTCCGCCCAGAGGGCGTGCGACAGGACGGCGACGGATTCCTCTCCACCTTCGCCGTCGGCGGCGCCGAGGGTCCGGCCCAGGAGGGGCCGCACTCCGAACACCGCGAAGAAGCCGCCGGTGACCCGCGCGGCGAGGACCCGCGCCGGGTCCGGTCCCCAGGCCAGGTTGAGCGCCGAGAACTGCATGGCGGCGAGCTGGGAGAAGCTGCGGGTGCTCGCGCTGCTCGCGCTGCCCGCGGTGCTCGCGGTGCTCGCGCTGCTTGCCGCCAGGTCGACGTAGTTGCCGGCCGAGAAGTTGCTGTCGCCGCCCTTCCAGGTCTCGGCGACGAGGACGGTGCGGTCGGGATGCGCGAAGGGAAAACGGCGCAGCACGACGCCTTCGACGACGCTCCACAGCGCCGTCGTGGCGCCGAGGCCGGCGGCGAGCGTGAGCAGCGCCATGGCGGTGAAGGAGCGCGCGCGGGCGAGCTGCCGCAGGGCGTAGGCGACGTCCTGGCGCAGCTCGTCGACCAGGACCGACCAGCGGAGCCGCCGCTCGGTGCCGCGCGCCTGCCGCCCGCAGGCGGCGGCGAGCGCCCGCCGATCGCCCAGGCGGGCCGCCGCCTCCCGGCGCGCGGCGCGCTCGTCGAGGCCGCCGGCGGCCAGCTCGCGGACCAGCAGCTCGAGATGGAGGTCGAGCTCCTCCTCGACCTGGCGGGCGATCGAGGGGCCGAGGATGCGAGAGCGCAGCAGGCGCCGCAGGCGACCCTCGTGGGCGGTCACGCGCGCTCCCCCAGGGCGGAGGGCGGCGGCAGCAGGATCGGCGACACCGCGGCCACGAACTCGGCGAAGGTCTGGACCTCGACCGCGAGCTGCCGCGTTCCCGCGGGCGTCAGCCGGTAGAAGCGGGCACGCCGGCCGAGCTCGGATGTCCCCCATTCCGCCTCGATCCATCCCAGCCGCTCGAGGCGGTACAGCGCGGGGTAGAGGGTCCCCTCCTCGACCCGCAGCGCCTTGCCGCTCCGGCCGGCCAGCCAGCGGGAGACTCCGTAGCCGTGGAGCGGCCCCCCCGAGAGCGCGGTGAGGATCAGCGCGTCGAGGGTGCCGCGAAGCCGGTCGCTCGTGCTCTTGTTCTTCCTCATCGGGCTCCTCGCCTGAGGTGAATACCCAGAGATCTTGGTAAGGGTTACGATAAGGGGCCAGATACCCAGATGTCAAGGTATTGCCGCACCGTCCCTTCAGCACCTGCCGCCGCGAGCTCTCGCTGCTAGGATACGGGGCAGAAACCGGGACAGAAACCATGTCTGTTGGTCACTACGTCGCGGCGGCGACGGCCCTGCTCGCGCTCGCCCCGATGCCGGCAGGGGCGGCCGCGGGCGGCGGCGAGGTGGGCTTCCCTTCCATCCAGGTCCTGACCCCCGAGGACATCGGCGCCAGCACCCAGAACTTCGGCGTCGCCCAGGACAGCTCGGGGGTGCTCTACTTCGCCAACCTCGGAGGGCTGATCGCCTACGACGGCGCCGGTTGGCGGCGGATCGACGCGCCGACGCCGGACAGCGCGGTCGTCGCCGTGGCGGCGGACCGCCAGGGCCGCCTCGCCGTCGCCAGCCTCGATCAGATCGGGGTGCTCACGCCCGACGCGAGCGGGGCGCTGCGCTACCGGCGCCTCGCGGATCGCTTCCCAGGCACCGCGACTCCCCTGGGCTTCACGCGCGCGGTCGCGCCCTGGGGCCGCGGCTTCGCCTTCCTCGAGGAGCAGGGGCTCCTCCTCTGGGACGGCGTCCACCTGGCCGTGGCCGCGGCGTTCTCGCCGGCGGCCTCGCGCGCCCACGCCTTCCGGATCGGCGAGGACCTCTACGTCTGGATCGAGGAAGGATTGTTCCAGCTCGTCGACGGCCGGCTCCGTCCGTTCCCCGGCGGCGCGCTCTTCCGCCGGCGCGAGGTGACGGTCCTGCTGCCGCGGCGGGACGGCGCGCTGCTCGTCGGCGTGCGCGGCGAAGGGCTGTTCACGCTCGCCGGCGGCCGCGAGAGCGCCATGGCGCCCGCCGTCGCGTCCTGGGCGAAAGCGGCCGAGATCGAGACGGGCTGCGCCCTCCCGGACGGCCGCCTCGTGCTGGGCTCCCGGCGGGCAGGGATTCTCCTCATCGGCCGCGAGGGCGCCCCGGAGCGCGGCGTCGACGCGAGCCGGGGCCTCCCCGACAACTGGGTGCGGTCGGCGTTCGTGGACCGCGAGGGAGCGACGTGGCTGGCTTTCGACAGCGGCCTGGCACGGCTCGAGACGACGTCGCCGCTCTCGACGTTCGACTCCCGCGTCGGCCTGGAAGGCACGGTCAACACGATCGCGCGGCACCGCGGGGAGCTCTGGATCGGC
>DATNKH010000703.1:0-4027 GCA_035603475.1 Thermoanaerobaculia bacterium | reverse complement strand
GTCGCGTCGATGGTCGACCGGCTCGGCGAAGGGCTCGTGGGCACCGCCGGCTACAGCTCGGTCGGCGCCGTCGTCGGCGCGACCTTCCCCGCCGACGCCGCCAGGCTGCGCCGGCTGATGCCGCGCGCCATCTTCCTGCTGCCGGGTTACGGAGCGCAGGGCGGCGGCGCCGAAGGCCTGGCCGCCTGCTTCGATCGCGACGGCCTGGGCGCCGTGGTCAGCGCCTCGCGGAGCGTCACGTATCCGAAAGGGGCAGAGGCGGCGGCCTCGGCCGAAGGCTATCGCGTGCTGGTCCGGGCCAGCCTCCTGGCGATGATCGCCGATGTCAGCTCGGCCCTCGAACGACGGCCGGGGTGACGGTGCGTCCAAGCTGCCCCGGAGCACGACCCTCTTCGCTACTTCAGTGATCTTGTGGCCGAGAATCGTTCCGCCATTGTTTGCAATTTATCGCCATCGATGAACAGGACATTGTTACGGATGACGTGACTCTGGATCTTCTCGCAGATCTTCTCGATAGCATTTTCTGTGAACTTTCCAGAAATGATTATTGCGAGCTTGGAAATCCATTGCTTTTGTTTGCTGTACAGATCGTAAAAAGGCATCGCAAAAGCGTCGTCGATTTGTCCGAGCAGGCTGTCGATCTCCGAATCTGCTCCACCGGTGATGTTCCCAAACTTGACCTGTGCACCCCAATGTTCAAGCTCCTGAAACTCTGTGATCCTGGCGAAAAGGATGTCCCGGCCGAACTCCCGCCTGCCATGATTGTACTTCACGTTTTGGAATCCAAGCTTGCGAAGAATTGGCAGTACCGTCCGAAGCGTAAACTCCTGCTCGTTATCGGCACTGGTCGGCGCCCAGAGCTCGCTACCAAGCCGCAGCTCGGCGGTCCCATCTATCTCAGCCACGATCTGCTCGGCCATCTCGATCGCTGTCTGTACCTTTTCGGCGTCGAGTTCGCAAGAGTAATCTAGGTGAATATAGGCTCCATCATCTTCGTAGCTATCGAGGGTGATATCTCCGATCTCAGTGCTTCGATCCTCGACGACAGCCTTCTTGGCATCCATGTACGTCTTGAAACCGATCTTCCCATCCCAATACTTCCGGGTACCGGAGTCCTCGAATTCGCAACGAATCTTGTTCTGACCAACACGATGAAAACGGATTGGGATTGTATCCAATATAACTAGGTCGTTCTCAACTCGGTCGCAGACCTCAAAGGAGGCGTCCTTCGGGAGGTTGTTAACCTTGAGGTCGCGGACGAGCGCCTTTGGCAAGAACCATACCTCACCGTCGTCAGAGTGCAGTTCTTCACCGTCGACGACGATCTTGTCTATTACTTTGCTTTGGCGCGTTACCTTAATCATGAGTTCCGGCCCAGTGTGATGTTGGCGTCTGTGAGGGCGCCCGCCTCTTCTCCCGATACAACTTCCAGGAGAGTTTGGAGATTCCATATGGTCTATCTTGATTAAGGGCTGACTTGCGCTCCACGTGCTCAGGATCGACTATCCCGCGGACTTGCCATGGCTGCGAGTTCGCCGATCCGCCGCCAGGGCAGGACGCGGACGCGGCCGCGGGTCTGCTCGCGGTCGCCGCCGTAGACCAGCCAGGCTTCGGTCTCGGTCTGCCCGGAGATCCTTCGCCAATCGTCGAGGCCGCGGAAGAAGTCGCTGGCCACGGTGCGGCCTGACTTGATCTCGACCGGCGTTAGCGTCGGGCCTTGCTCGAGCAGGACGTCCACCTCGTGTCCGCTGCGGTCGCGCCAGAAGTAGAGGTTCGAGCCGAGGCCGCGCGAGAAGCGCGCCTTCAGCAGCTCGGCCACCACCCAGGTCTCGAAGAGAGCGCCGCGCTGCGGGTGGAGAGACAGCTGGTTGGCGTTCTGGATGCCCAGCAGCCAGGCGGCGAGGCCGGGGTCGTAGAAGTAGAGCTTGGGGCTCTTGACCAGGCGCTTGCCGAAGTTGCTGTGGTAGGGCTGGACGAGGTGGAGGATGAAGCTCGCCTCGAGGACTGAGAGCCAGGATGCCGCCGTGTTGTGGGTGATGCCACAGTCAACCGCAAGGCCCGAGAGGTTGAGCAGCTGGGCGGTGCGCGCGGCGCACATCCGCACGAAGCGCTGGAAGGTCGAGAGATCGCGGACGTTGACCATCTGCCTGACGTCGCGCTCGACGTAGGTCAGCACGTAGTTCTTGTACCAGATCGCGGCGTCGAGCCCGCGGTCATAGATCGGCGGATAGAGGCCCTGGAACAGCAGGGCTTCGAGGGTCGCGGGCGCCCGCTCCACAGCCTGCAGCTCGCCGAGGCTGAATGGCAGCAGCGGCACGACGGCGATGCGGCCGGCCAGCGTCTGGGTGACGCTCGACAGAAGGCCGAACTGCTGCGAGCCGGTTAGGATGAACAGGCCGTTCCGCCGGCCCTCGTCGACGCGGGTCTGGAGATAGGAAAAGAGCAGCGGACTGCGCTGCACCTCGTCGAGAAGGGCGCCGTCGCCGAAACGCCCGAGAAAGCCCCGCGGGTCGGCCTCGGCGAAGGCGCGCTCGTCGAGATCCTCGAGCGAGACGTAGGGCTTGGCGCTGAAGACCTCCCTGGCAAGGGTGGTCTTCCCCGACTGACGGGGGCCGGTGATCGCCACCAGCGGATAGCCGGCGGCAAGCCGCTGGAGCGCCGGCGCTGCCTGACGCGGGATCAGCACTCCTGTGAGCTTAGTCCAATCTGCGGCTAATTGTCAATTGGAATGACAATCAGCCGTCCTGCTCCCTGGCGCGCCCTTGCGCCCCTGGCGGGGCGTCTACTTGCGGGTTGAGAAGCCCGCGGGGACGATGCGGACCTGCTGGCCTTCGACCAGGGAGTCGGGGGGGCTGTCGATCACGCGCTGGCCTGGCGCCAGGCCGGCGACGATCTCGACCTCGTTGCCGAAGTCTCTGCCGGGCGTTACCGCTTCCAGGTGCGCGCGGTTGGCGGCGTCGATGGTGGCGAGGCGCAGGCCTGCGGACTGGAAGATGAGGGCGCTCACCGGGACCACCAGGGTACCGGTCGCCCCCGCGAGCTCGAGATGGACCTGGGCATAGGCGCCCGGAAGCAGTTCGCCGCCGGCGTTGTCCACGTCCACTTCGGCCAGCAGGGTGCGGCTGGCGACGTCGATCGCCTTGGCATTGCGCACCAGCCTGCCCGGGAAGCGCTTGCCGGGCGCTTCGGCCAGCGTCAGGTAGGCGCTCACCCCAGGGTGGGCGGCGGGCGAGTAGATCTGTGGCACGTTGACGTAGACCCGCAGCGTGCGCGTGGCGGCGACGTGGAAGAGCTCGCGGGAGGGGCCCGAGGCGCTGCCGGAATCGATCAGCTGGCCGACGTCCGTGTTGCGCGCGGTGACCACGCCGTCGAAGGGGGCATAGACCCTCTCGAACGACTGCAGCTGTTCGAGGCGACGGACGTTGGCCTGCGCGGAGTGGACCATCGCCAGCTTGGCCTTGGCATCGCCCTGGGCGTTGTCGAGGTCCTGCTGCGACACCGAGTCGGTCTTGCGCAGCTCGACGTAGCGCGCGGCGATGACCTCGGCCAGCTCCGAGTTGGCGCTGGCGGTGGCGAGGTCGGCCCGCGCCTGGTCGAGCTGCCGGTCCACCTCGGGGGTCTCGATCTCGGCGAGCAGCTCGCCCTGCTTGACACGGGCGCCGATGTCGGCGTGCCAGCGCCGCAGGTAGCCGCTGGTGCGGGCGAAGATCGGTGCGTCCGCGTAGGCCTGGATGTTGCCCGGCAGCACGATCTCCTGCGCCGCGGCGCCCTGCCGGGGCACGATCGCCACGACGGCGGGGACGGCTCCCGCCCTGGTCTGCTTCGCCAGCGCGGCTTCCGCGCGCATCCGCGGCACGATCCCGGCGACTGCCAGGCCGGCGGCGGCGAGCACGCCCAGCGCCAGCAGCATGGCGCCGCGCGAGAGTCGCCGCGGGGCGGTCCCCGCCGGCCGGTCGTCGGGCGGCTTCATCGCGCTCCTCTCGCCGCCGCTGCCGGCAGGGCCGCCGGACGCGGCGGAACGGCCGGC
>DATNKH010000702.1:0-3049 GCA_035603475.1 Thermoanaerobaculia bacterium | reverse complement strand
TGCTTGCGCAGCGGCGGCACGTCGAGGTCGGCCGCGATACGGTTGATCAGCTCCTCGAAGGCGCAGCGCTCGGCGAGATCGTCGAGCGCATCGTCGCCGAAGGGAAAGCGCTCGCCGAGCTCGGCCGCCAGGCCGCGCAGCAGCGCCAGGATGCCGCTGCGCACCGCGACGATGCCGGCGTCGCGCTCGTTCAACCACGGCTCCTCGACCGGTTCGACCAGCGCCTGGCGGTAGGGCTGATCGGCGACCACGCGCTGCAGCCGGAAGCGGAACTCGCCATGCAGCAGGATGTTGGAGCAGCCGTCGGGCAGCAGCTCGGCGTCCAGCAGCCGGCCGGCGGTGCCGCCCGGGAAGATCTCGGGAAGGCCGCCGGCATCCAGGGTCGGGCCGGGCTTGAGCAGCACGATGCCGATCCAGCGGGCCTCGTCCTCGCGCTCGATCAGGTCGCGCACCATCATTCGACAGGAGGGCTCGGCCACGTGCAGCTTGAGCTCGGTGCGCGGGAAGTGCACCACGTCGGCCAGGGGGAAGAGCGGCAGCCGCGGGCTGTGAGGTCCGGTCGCCATGGCTTCATGATAGCGCGCCGCGGGCTGTGACAGAATCCACCTCCGCGGCCGCTCGTCCGCCGCGCGCCGGCACCGCCGATCACCTGTCCGGGGAGGCCAGCCCCATGCCGCATGCCCGCATGTCTCGTTCCGGCTCCGCGCGATCCGCCCGTTCCCCGGCGCCGCTCATGCCGCTCCCGCTGCCTGCGCCGGCGCCGCCGCGGCTTTTCCGGCTGGCGCTGGCGCTTCTCCTGCTCTTGGCGCCGGCGCTGTCCGCGCTGCCGGCACTGCGGGCGCTCCAGGCCACCGGCGACGCTGCCTCCGGGAGCGACGCCGTCGCCAGGGGCGACGCCGCCTGGGCCCGCCGCGCCGAGGGGCACGTGGGCGCGCATGCCAGCCCGGGCCCCATCGGCGAGGCGATCGCCGCCTACGAGCAGGCGCTCAAGGAGCAGCCCGAGCGCCTGGAGATCTACTGGAAGCTGCTGCGCGCCGAGCACTACCGCGGCGACTTCGTGGCCATCACCAGGGAGCAGAAGCAGCAGGTCTTCGGCCCCGCCCGCACGGTCGCGGAGGCCGGCCTCGACCGGCTGGCCCGCAAGGCCGGCGGCCGCGAACGCCTCGACGCCATGGCGCCCGCGGCAGTCGCCAAGGCGCTCGCCGGCATTCCCGAAGCCGCGCCGCTCCACCTCTGGGCGGGGATCCACTGGGGCCTGTGGGGCGACAACTTCGGCCGCCTCGCCGCCGCGCGGCAAGGGGTGGGGGAGCGCGTGCGGCGGTACTCGGAGGTGGTGATCGCCATCGACGAGCGCTACGAGCACGCCGGCGGCCACCGGCTGCTCGGGCGCCTGCACACCCTGGCGCCGAAAGTGCCCTTCCTCACCGGCTGGGTGGACCGCGACAAGGCGGTCGCGGAGCTGCGGCGTGCCGTCGCCCTGGCGCCCGACTATCCGCTGAACGCGGTCTTCCTCGCCGACGCCCTGTTGCAATACCGGTCGGGCGGTGCCGCGGAGGTTGCCACGGCGCGCCGCCTGCTGCACCAGGTGGTGGAGCGGCCGGCCGGCCCCGAGCGGCCATGGGGGGTGGTGGAGGACGAGGACGCGGCCGCCCAGGCGCGGGCGCTGCTGGCGAAGTACCCCGGGTGAGCGGCGGCGGCCGCAGCGGCCTGGACCGCCGTTGGGCTCCGGCGGCGCCGGCGCTGCCGGTGGCTTCGAGCGCCTTCCTGGTGGCGCTCAAGGTCGCCGGCTTCCTGGCGACCGGCTCGCTGGCCCTGGGCTCGGCCGCCCTCGATTCGCTGATCGACTGCTTCGTCTACAGCGCGAGCTTCTTCGCCCGCCGGCGGGGTGCCGCGCCGCCCGACTCGGACCACGCGTTCGGCCACGGCAAGTACGAGGACCTGGCGATGCTCGGCCAGGGGCTGTTCCTGGTCGGTGCGGCCGGCAGCCTGGTGGTGGCCGGCGTCGAGCGGCTGGTCTCGCTCGAGCTGCCCCATCAGACCAGCCTCGGCATGGGGGTGCTCACCGCGTCGCTGCTGCTGGGGATCCTGGTGACGCCCCGCCTGGAGCGGGCGGCCGAGCAGTCCGGCAGCCCGGCCCTGAAGGCCGACAGCAAGCACTTCCGCACCGACGTCTGGGTCAACGGCACCGCCCTGGCCGCGCTGGCGGTGGTGCGCTGGACCGGCTGGGCGCCGATCGACCCGCTGGTGGCGCTGCTGGTGGCCGCCTACGTCTTCCGCAACGCCGCCGGTCTCCTCCTGGAAGCGCTCGGCGGGCTCTCCGATCGCGCCCTGCCGTCCGCGGACCTGCGCCGCATCGAGGCGGTGGTCGCGTCCTTCGCTCCCGAGGCGACCGGCATGCACAGCCTGCAGACCCGGCGCAGCGGCGGCAGGAGCTTCATCTCATTCCACCTCGAGATCCCGCGCGACACCGCGTTCGTCGCCGCGCACGAGCTCATGGTGCGGGTGCTGCGCGCGGTCGAGCAGGAGCTGCCGCGCTCGCGGGTGTTCGTCCACGGCGACCCCGTCTAGCTGGCCAGGGGCACCTGCGCACGGCGTCCTCAGCGCAGCACCGGGAATTCCTGGTAGTCGGCCCCCGGGGCGAGGGCTTGCGACACGCGGCCGGCCTGGCCGAGCACGATGGCTGCCAGCAGGAGCCCGATGGCGAACGCCGGCAGGCGCAGGGCTCGCGGCAGCCAGCGGACGGCCAGCAGCAGCAGCGCCGCCGCGCCGCAGGTCAGCCACAGGCCCTGATTCCACAGGACGGTGCGCAGCGGCGCCGGCAGCAGCGGCAGGTAGAGCAGCAGGGCGACGCCGCCCGCTGCCGCCCAGCGCGGGCGCGCGAGGAGCGGCAGCTCGCCGGCCGCGATCATCAGCGCCAGCCGGCAGCCGATCAGCAGCAGGAACCGGGGCGCCGAGATCTCCGGTCCCTCGCCGGCGCGGAGCAGCTCGCCCGCCCAGGCGGCGGCGGTGCAGGCCGCGAGCCCCAGCACGGCGGTGAGCCGCTCGCCGG
>DATNKH010000701.1:0-2868 GCA_035603475.1 Thermoanaerobaculia bacterium | reverse complement strand
GGCCGTCGGCCGCGGCGGCGAGGTGCTGGCCGCGGGCGCCGTCCCCCTGCAGCGCTCGTCCACCCAGCTCCTGGCGCTGGTGGCGGAGGTCCTGGAGGCGGCCGTCGCGCTCCCCGCCGACCTCGCGGGCGTGGTCGCCCTTGCCGGCCCGGGCAGCTTCACCGGCCTGCGGGTCGGCCTGGCCACCGCGCTCGGCCTGGTCCAGGGTCTCGGAGTCCGGGCGCAGGCCGTCCCGACGCTGGCAGCGCTGGCCGCGGCGAGCGAGGCGCCGCCGGGAGGACTGGTGATCGCAGCGGTCGACGCCCTGCGCGGCGAGTGGTCGGCGCAGGCCTTCAGGGCAGGGCCGGTGCCGGAGCCGCTGGGGGAGATGATGCTGGTGCCCGCCGGGGAGCTCCTGGAGCGGCTGGCGCCGTGGGCGGCGGCGGACAACGTGACCGAGATCATCGCCTTCGGCGTCTCGGCGCTCCGCCGCGGCGACGACGCGGCCGGCCGCCGGGCGCGCTTCTACGAGGCGCCGCCGCTGGCGCCGGCGGCGCTGCGGCTGGCGGCTGCCTTGGCCCCGGCAAGCTGGCGCGCGGCCAGCCTCTCCGCCCCCATCTATGCGCGGCCGCCGGCCACCACGGCGCCCAAGCCGCGGCCGGAGAGCCCGCCACCCTGAACGCCGAGCCCGAATCCGCTGGGCCCGGGCCCGAGCACCGAACCAATGTGCGCCCGGTGGCTGCCGCGGACCTGCCACGCCTCGCCGAGCTGGAGGCGGCAGGCTTCGCCGAACCCTGGTCGCCGGACATGCTGGCCGCCGAGCTGGCACATCCCGGCAGCATCGTCCTGGTGGCGGGCAGCGGCGACGGCCGCGCCCCCAGCGGCTACGCCTGCTTCCGCCTGGGCGCCGGAGAGGCCGAGCTGCTGCGGGTTGCCGTGGCGCCGGAGGCGCGCGGCCGCGGCATCGCGCGCCAGCTCATCGCCGCCGGCTTCGAGCGCCTGCGCGCCGCCGGCATAGCCAGTTGCTTTCTCGAGGTGCGCCCGGCCAACGCCAGCGCCCTCGCTGTCTACCACGCCCTTGGCTTCCAGCCGCGCGGCCGCCGCCGGGCCTACTACCGCGACGGCTCCGACGCCCTGGTACTGCGCCGGGATCTCTGAAACTACCCAGCCGTCGATGCCTTCCCTTCCCGCGAATCGCCGCAGCCCGGAGGCGCACTCCCGTCTGGGAGCTGCGGGCCAACGTTACGGGCTATGACGCCTGGTACGTTGCGGTGGCCGAACAGTGCGACCTTCCTCTGGCGACGCTCGATCAGCGCCTGGCCAGAGCCACCGGTCCTCGCTGCCGCTTCCTCTTGCCGCCCTCGTCCTGGATTTCGGCCATCCCTAGCCCTTGAAGAGGTTCCAGGTGAGATAGGCGGTGGTGTCGTTGAAGTCGCAGTCCCCGCCGCTGGGCGTGTCTTCGGTGATGAAGACCCAGCTGGCGGCGTAGGTCGAGGTGCCGGCCGACAGGCTGTCGCTGGCGGCGAGCACGCGCGAGGTCTGGCCGCCGTTGTTGGTGAAAATGATCGTGTAGACGTTGCCGTCCGCAGTGAAGACGTTCGTTGAGCCCGCCGTGGGGCTCATCGTCACCGGCTTTCCGGAGGCGCCACTCGCGCCCTGAATGGACGCGACGACGGTGCCGGCCGAGTTACTGACCGTTACGGTCTGTGTTGCCGCCGACTGCACGTAGCCGCTGAGCACACATATCTTGCCCTGCGGCAGGAGGTTCTGACCGCTGAACTGCATGCCCTGTGTCCCCGAAAAGCCGGTGCTCGTGCAAGTTGCCATGTCGCTCTCTCCTCTCCCGATCGTCAAGCACGCCCCTGGATCTCCAAGGTCAGCGGGCACGTCAGGCCTCCGACGGGTGCCCGCTCCACCCTTATCCAGGGGGGGTGCAATTGGTGATTTTATCATACCACAATATGAGTATACGATAGCAAATATCTCAGGAAAGTAAGCACATAGTAAGCACATAGAACGAATCCGCTCGCTTTCCGCAGGCGCCCCAAGGGGCGTCGCTCTCCAGCTCCCTCTCACCGGTAATGCTCAATTGGAGCACTACCGGATCTCCGGGCGCCTTGCCCCGGCCCGAAACGCGGTGCTATCCTGGCCGGGTAGCAAGCATGGACACCGACCTGATCTTGCCACCCCGAACCGTCTGCCCCCGCCGCGGCGAGGTGCGGCCGGGGCGCATCCGGGAGGCGGTAGCGCGGTGACCGCCCCCTGCCCCCTCCACTCGCCGTTCCCTGCAGCTTCACCCCCAACCGCCGGTCCATCTCGGACCGGGACCTTCCCTATCGCAAGGAGGTTCGAGCCATGTCCAATCGGGACGAACTGAAAGCCGAGCTGATCCAGACAGACGAGCAGTTCCGCCGCCTGTACGAGGAGCACCGCGAGTACGAGCGGCGGCTGTCGGAGCTCACCCAGAAGACGCTGCCGTCCCAGGACGACGAGATCGAGGAGAAGAAGATCAAGCTGCACAAGCTGGCGCTCAAAGACCGCATGGAGCAGATCCTGCGCGCCCACAGCGAGGCCCGCGTCTCTGTCTGACCCTGACCGCCTCGGCGCCCCTGCCCGTGTACCGGGAGGGGACCGTCCGACGCGCGGTCGCCCCCGTGATACCCGAGCGATGTTCGACGCTCCCCACGACGCTCTTCCAGCCGCGGACCGCGGCGGCCACCCTCACCCTCACCGCCACCGCCACCGCCACCATCGATGAGCTTCGCCAGAGAGAGCTGGCCCTTCGTGGCGCCGTTCGTGCTGCTGGCCGCACTGGCCGCCGCCACCGGCCACCTCGGCTGGGCCGCGGCCGCCGGCATCACCGGGCTCGGCGTCCTCGCTTTCTTCCGC
>DATNKH010000700.1:0-5645 GCA_035603475.1 Thermoanaerobaculia bacterium | reverse complement strand
CAGGGTCAACCATTTCCTCACCTATCTCGATCCCGAGCCGCACCGCGAGACCTTCATGAAGCCCTTCATGCGCCTGGACAGCTCCGAGTTCTGCTCCGGCTGCCACAAGGTGCACCTCGACGTGCCGGTGAACCATTACCGCTGGTTCCGCGGCTTCAACGAGTACGACGCCTGGCAGGCGAGCGGCGTGTCGGGCCAGGGGGCGCGGGCCTTCTATTACCCGAAGGAATCGAAGACCTGCGGCGGCTGCCACATGCCGCTGGTGGACTCCGACGACCCGGGCAACAAGCACGGCAAGGTGCACTCGCACCGCTTCCCGGGCGCCAACACCGCGATCCCCTTCGTCAACCACGACCAGGAGCAGCTCGACGTGATCGAGAAGTTCCTGAAGTCGGGGTTCCTGACCGTCGACATCTTCGCCATCTCGCCGGAGGACGCGGCAGGGCCGGGAACGCAGATGATCCGGCGCGCGGAGGACCGGGAGGCCGGGCCGCAGCTGGCGTCGACGTTCGCGGTGGGCGACGAGGCCCAGGTGAGCGGACCGGCGGTGCTGCGCGAGGTCGGACGGCTGGCGGCGCCGCTCGACGTCGTGGCGAAGGGTGGGTTCGCGGCGCGTCCGGGCTCGACGGTGCGGGTCGACGTGGTGGCGCGCACCCGCACGGTCGGCCACTTCTTCCCGGGCGGCACGGTGGACGCGTTCGACGTCTGGCTGGAGCTGGTGGGACGGGATGCCACCGGCAAGATCGTCTACTGGAGCGGCGCGGTCGAGGACGGCGGCAAGGGACCGGTCGAGCCGGGGGCGCATTTCTACCGCTCCTACCAGCTCGACGGCGCCGGCAACTTTGTCAACAAACGCAACGCCTGGCAGTCGCGGAGCGTCCTCTACGTGCGGCTGATCCCGCCCGGCGCCGCCGACGTCGCGCACTACCGGGTCCACGTCCCGGCGGACGCGAAGGGACCGATCACGTTCGAAGCGCGGATGAACTACCGCAAGTTCTCGCACTACTACACGGAGTTCTCCTACGCCGGCAAGCCGAAGCCGGGCCAGCCGGCGGATCTGATCGACGCGAACCACAACAGCCAGGAGTACAGCTTCGCGCGCGCCAACATCCCGGCCAACGTCTCGGGCGAGATCCGCGGCGAGATCCCGGACCTGCCGATCGTCGCCGTGGCGAAGGCGAAGGCGGTGCTGCCGCTCGCGACCGGGGCCCAGGAGAAGGCAGCACCGGAGTGGAAACCGGTGGTGCGCAAGGACGACCGCGAGCGCTGGAACGACTGGGGCATCGGGCTGCTGCTGCAGGGTGACCTGAAGGGCGCCGAGTACGCCTTCCGGCGCGTCACCGAGGCCGAGCCGGGATATGCCGACGGCTGGGTGAACGTCGCGCGGGCGCTGGTCGCCGAGGGTGAGATCGCCGCCGCCAGGCCGTTCCTTGCCAAGGCGCTGGCGATCAAGCCCAAGCTGGCGCGGGCGCTGTTCTTCCGGGCCACGATCGAGAAGGAGGACGGCGACTACGACGCGGCGCTGGCGTCGTTCGCGGCGGTCGAAGCGCAGTTCCCGCGCGACCGCGTGGTGCTGAACCAGGAGGCGCGGGTGCTGTTCCTGGAGCGTCGCTATGCCGACGCGCTGAAGGTGCTCGACCGGGTGTGCATGGTCGATCCCGAGGACGTACAGATGCACTACACGGCCATGCTCTGCCATCGCGCCCTCGGCCACACGCAGCAGGCGGCGCGCGAGGCGGCGCTGTTCCGGCGCTTCAAGGCCGACGAGTCGGCGCAGGCGATCACCGCCAAGCAGCGGCGCCAGAGCCCTGAGGACAACAACGAGCGCCAGCCCATCCATGAGCACGACAGCGTCCGGCTGCCCTTCGGCGGCGCCGTGCCCCCGGCCGCGTCGGCGCCGGCCGGCGAAACCGCCGCCGGGGCGGCGGGAGGGCTATGACCATGAGCGCGCGGGAGGCGAGGAGCGTCGCACGGAAGCGGCGCCGGGTGGTGCGGGCGCTGGCGCTCCTGGGGTCGCTGGCGGCGGTGGCCGCGCTCCCCGGTTGGCTGGGACGGACGGCGCGCGGAACGGCTGCGCATATGGCCTCCGCCGCCGGCGGCATCCACTTCACCGACGTGACCGGCAAGGCGGGAATCCATTTCACCCACAACAGCGGGCGGGCCGGCAAGAAGTACCTGCCCGAGACCCTCGGTCCGGGTTGCGCGTTCTTCGACGCCGACGGCGACGGCTGGCCGGACATCCTGATCGTCAACGGGCGCGATTGGACGCCCGGCAAGCGCCGGTCGCTGCCGGCCCTGTACCTGAACAACCACGACGGCACCTTCCGCGACGCCACCGCCGGCAGCGGCCTCGACGTCGAGATGTACGCCCTGGGGGTCGCGGTCGGAGACTACGACAACGACGGGCGCGACGACGTCTACGTCACGGCGCTCGACGGCGACCACCTGTTCCACAACGAGGGCGGCGGCCACTTCCGCGACGTGACGCGCGAGGCGGGCATCCACAACCAGGGCTTCGGCACCAGCGCGGCCTGGCTGGATTACGATCGCGACGGCAAGCTCGACCTGTTCGTCGCCAACTACGTGCAGTGGAGCCCGGACAAGGACCTCTGGTGCTCGCTCGACGGCGTGGCCAAGTCCTACTGCACGCCGGAGTCGTACAAGGGCACCTCGTCGAAGCTCTACCACAACCTCGGCAACGGCAAGTTCGAGGACGTCAGCCACCGGGCGGGCATCGACGACCCGACCAGCAAGTCGCTCGGGGTCGCGGTGCTCGACTACGACAACGACGGCTGGCCGGACCTCTTCGTGGCCAACGACACCCAGCCCAACAAGCTCTACCGCAACAAGCACGACGGCACCTTCGCCGAAGAGGGGCTCGAGGCCGGGGTGGCGTTCGGCGAGGACGGCGTGGCGCGCGGTGCGATGGGGGTTGACGCCGCCGACTACGATCGCTCGGGCCGGGCTCACCTGCTGGTCGGCAATTTCGCCAACCAGATGCTGGGGCTCTACCACAACGAGGGCAACGGCATCTTCGTCGACCGCGCGCCGGCGTCGGCGGTGGGGCGGGCGAGCCTGCTGACGCTGACGTTCGGCGTGTTCTTCTTCGACTATGACCTCGACGGCAAACTCGACATCCTGGCCGCCAACGGGCACATCGAGGAGGAGATCGGGCGGGTGCAGCCGAAGGTGCAGTATCGCGAGCCGCCTCTCTTGTTCCGCAACCTGGGCGGCGGCCGCTTCGAGCCGGTGGGTGGCGCGATGGGAGCGGACTTCAACCGGCCGATCGTGGCGCGGGGCGCGGCCTATGCCGACTTCGACCACGACGGCGACCTCGACGTGCTCATCACCACCAATCACGGGCCGGCCTACCTGTTCCGCAACGACGGCGGCAATCGCAATCACTGGCTGCGCGTGCGCACCGTCGGCACGCGCTCGAACCGCGACGGCATCGGCGCCGCGGTGCGCGTCGCCAGCGCAGGGGGGCCGCAATGGAGCATGGTGCGCAGCGGCTCGTCCTACTGCTCGCAGAGCGAGCTGATCCAGACCTTCGGCCTCGGGCCGGACGCGGAGGCGACCGACCTCGAGATCGACTGGCCGAGCGGCGCCAAGCAGAAGCTGGGGCGGGTGGCGGCGAACCAGACGGTGACGGTGGTGGAGGGCAAGGGGATCGTGGCGCACGAAGGGCCGGCGCGATGAGCGGCGGGAGCGCCGATGGCGACACCGACCGCGGCACCGACCTCACCGACCGCGCTGACCGCAATAAAGAGATCGCGCGCCGCTTCCGCGAGGACCTGTGGAACAGCGGCGACCTGACGATCGCCGACGAGATCGTTGCCGCCGACTGCCTGTTCCATGCGCGGGTGCCGTTCGCCACCGACTTCGTGCGCGGCCCCGACGCCATGCGCCAGCTGGTGCTCTTCTACCACCTGGCATTCAGCGACATCCGCATGACCGTCGACGAGGTGATCGCCGAAGGCGATACGGTCGCCGCGCGCTGGACCGGCAAGGGGCGCCACAGCGGCGAGCTCCTGGGACTGCCGGCAGCGCGCGGCGAGACCGTGACCAACGGCATCGACTTCCTGCGCTTCGACCACGCCCAGATCGTCGAAGGCTGGGTGGTCTGGGACATCCTGAGCCTCATCGAGCAGCTGCTGCCCCCCGACTCCGACGCCGGCGCCCAGGCCGCCGCGAGCGGCCCCCTGGGCGAGTTCCTGCCGCTGCTCAAGCGGCTGCGGTGAGGGGGCGGGCCCGGGCCCCGCGGCGCAGGCATTCTCCTGAGCGCTCCCCGCGCTCCTCCTCCGTGTACCGGTCTTTCGCCCTATAATGGAATGATCAAGAGGCGATTCCGGCCGGCTCTGAGACATGGACGCCGACGACTGTGCTGGTCTGCTGCGAGAAGCCCTCGGCGGCGATCAGGCTGCCCTGACCCGCCTGGTGGCCCTGCTGACCCCCGTCATCCAGGCGCGCGTGGCACGCACTCTGCTGGCGCGCCGGTCGTATCTCGGCAGTGACCGCAACGTCCGCCAGGAAGTGGAAGACCTGACCCAGGAGATCTTCCTCTCCCTTTTCGTCAGAGGCGGCCAGGTGCTGCGCAGCTGGGAGGCCGGCCGGGGCCTCTCCTTGCAGAACTTCGTCGGGCTGGTGAGCGAACGGCAGGTGGTGTCGTTTCTCCGCAGCGGCAGACGGAATCCCTGGAAAGAGGAGCCTTCCCCGGCCGAGGATCTCGAGGTCGCGGCCGTGGAATGCGGACCGGAGGAGGTCACGGCGAGCCGCGAGCAGCTGCGCCTCCTGCTGGAGGGGCTGCGCGAGAGGCTGAGCCCGCTCGGCCGCCACCTCTTCGAGCTCCTCTTCATCCAGGAGCTGTCGCTGACCGAGACCATGGCGAGCAGCGGCCTGTCCGCCGACGCCGTCTACGCCTGGCGGAGCCGTCTGCGCCGCCTGGCCCGGGACCTTCTGGCCGAGCTGTCAGGAAAAGCGGAGTCCCCGCGAAAGACCAGGAGGGACGGAGGACTATGAGCGAAGACCCACTCTTGCGCGAGCTCGGGCGCCTGGCCAAGGAAGAGAATGAGGCCGAGGAGGCCCGCCGCGACGAGCGCTGGGATCGCCTGGCAGCCGGGACGCTCGGCGCGGAAGAGGAAGGAGCGCTGCGTGCCCTCGCCGCGACGTCCCCCGCAGTCCGCGAGGCGTATGAAGCCTTCCGGCCGCTCGGCGCCGACTTTCAGGCCCGCGTGGTAGCGGCGCTCGCGAGCGAGCTCCGGCGTCCCGCCCCCGAGGTCGAGCACCGGGAGGCGCGTTCCCGCCTGCTGCCGTTCCGTCCCGCCGCCTGGCCGTTCGCGGCCTGGCTCGCCGCCGCGGCCGTGGCAGCCTCGGGGCTGTTGCTCGTCGTGCGCGGTCCGGCCACGATGGCGCCCCTGCCGCTCTACAGCGCCCAGCTGAGCGGCGGCATCCAGACCCTGCGTGGTGCATCAAGCCCGGCGGCCGGGCCGCAGCTGTTCGCCCCCGGCTCCAGGTTGTCGTTCGTCGTCCGTCCGGAGCACGCCGTCGCAGGTGAGTTGGAAGCGCGAGGCTTCCTGGCTCGCGGCGCGGAGATCGTCGCCTGGCAGCCGGCGCCGCGCCTCGACATCTCGGCGGGCGGCGGGGGG
>DATNKH010000699.1:0-3865 GCA_035603475.1 Thermoanaerobaculia bacterium | reverse complement strand
TGGGCCGCGCGGGCGAGGGCGATCGGCGGGAGCTCGGAGCGCTGGCAGCCATCGCCGTCGCCGCCGAAGGCGCCGAAAGGAAAGAAGCGGTTGAGGTCGAACCGCGAGAGCTTGGTGCGGGCGCCGGCCTCCCAGTTGCCGGTGAGCAGGCCGAGCTCCATGTCCGGGCGCGGCGCCAGGCGCCGCAGCACCTCCGCGACCCCCGGCAGCAGGCGCATGCGGGCGCGGTCGAGGGTGCGCTCGAGATGCGGCAGGTAGTGGTCGCGCATCCGCGGCAGGCGGGCCCGCACCTCCTCGGCCGGGAAGCCGGCGCCGGTCATCAGGTCGAAGACCGCCTGCGGATCGGTGCAGCCGGAGAAGTTGTAGCCGTCGATGTCGCCGGCGGTGCCGAAGACCTCGACCAGGGCGGCCGCGAACGGCGCCAGCGGCTGCCGCCCGCAGTCGACCAGCGTGCCGTCGACGTCGAACAGCAGCAGCCGCACCGGCGTCGTCGCGGAACCGGCCGCCAAGGCGCTACTCCCGCCAGCGCGGCGGCTGCTTGGTCGCCAGGAAGGTGGCGATGCCGCGCTGGCAGTCGGCGGTGGCGCGTGCCTCGGCGTTCGCCGCGGCGGCCCGCTCCAGGGCGTCGTCGAGCGGGCGGCCGAGGAGGTCGAGCAGCAGGCGCTTGGTGCGGGCGATCGATTCGGAGCTGCCGGTCTCGAGCACCTCGGCGGCGAGCTTCCCGCCCATCGCCGCCAGGTCGTCCGCCGGCACGACGCGGTTGACCAGGCCGATGGCCAGCGCCTGGCGGGCGTCGAGGAAGCGCGGGAAGAGCAGCAGCTCGCGGATGTCCGCGCCGCGCAGGCGCAGCGGCAGGAAGGTCGCGACCAGCGCCGCCACGAAGCCGATCCGCACCTCGCTGTAGAGGAAGCGCGCATCCTCGGCGGCGATCACGAAGTCGTGGGCGGTGGCCAGGCCGCAGCCGCCGGCGACGCAGGCGCCGTGCACCAGGGCGATGGTCAGCGCTTCCTGCCGGAGCACCGCGGCGAACAGGTCGCGCAGGCGCGCCGAGTCGCGGCGGTTCTCCTCCTCGCCGGCCGCGGCCACCGCCCGCAGGTGCTCGAGGTCGGCGCCGGACGAGAAGTTGCGGCCCCTGCCGGCCAGCAGCACGGCGCGAATGCCTGCCTCGCGCAGTGGGGCGCGGTAGAGCGCGGTCAGCTCGGCGATCAGCGCCGGCGACAGCGCATTGGCGCGCTCCGGGTCGGAGAGCGTCACCCAGAGGAGGTCGCGGTCGCGGCGTGCCTCGAGACGGGTCCAGGCGGTCCCTGCCGGCGACCAGGGCGCCCAGGATGCTGGCTCCTCGGGCCGGCCGGCTCGGGTCATCGCCGCCCGGGCTCCTTGGCTTCCGGGGGATGCTCGGGGCTCTCGGGATGATCGTGGTGACCGCGATGCAGGGGGAGCGCGGCGAGCACCGGCTCGGGGACCTCGATCTCCATCTGCAGCAGCCCCTGGGCGTGGGTCTTGCCCTGGGCGTCGGTCTTCAGGCTCTCGGTGCCGCCGCCGCCCAGGGAGTCGTGGAGCAGGAAGTTGAAGGCCCGCAGGTTCGGGACCTCGAAACGCTCGACCGGGCCGCGACAGATCTCGCGGAAGTGCTCCTTGACCCGTTCGGCGGTGGCCTGCTCGCGGAGCAACTCGAATAGCTCGGGGCTGCCGGCGATCAGGCCGACGTTGCTGGCGTCACCCTTGTCGCCCGAGCGGGCGTGGGCGACACGGTCCAAGCGCACTCTCATCGTCTCCTCCGCGAGAGCCAGCCGCCGGCCAGGATGGCCATGCCGGCGGTGGCAAGCGCACCTGCCGCCGCCGCCGCGACGAGCGGGCTGGTGGCGGCCGGGAAATAGATCTCCTCCGGCAGCACCGCGCGGTAGCCTAGATCCAGGATCTCATGGTGGGTGCTCTCGATCCAGGCGAACGCCCCGGTGCCCGCCGCCAGCAGCAGCGCCAGGGCGCCGGCCAGGCGCGGCGCCGGCCAGCCCGCCTGGAGCCCCTGGCGCAGCGCGGCGGTGTAGAGCGCCGCGAGCAGCACCGCCCAGCCGGCGAAGTCCAGGCGGTCGGCGAGGGCGCTGTAGAGGAATCCGAGCAGCAGCACCGGCAGGATGCCTCCCAGCAGAGCGGCATACCAGCGCAGCAGCGGGTGGGGGGGTGAGGAGCCGGAGGCCATTCCTAGGCCTCCTCCACCGAGACCTCGATGTGGTCCTCGACCTCTTCGCGGGCCAGCAGCGCCGGCCAGTAGGCCATGACCTCCTGCGGCTTCGGGCGGCCGCCGGCGAAGCCCGTCACCCCCGGCGGACCGGCGGTGATCAGCGGCGCCAGCTCGACGCCGAAGCGCGCCACCTTGTCGAAGTCCGCGTCACGGACCCCGAGGCGCAGCACGACCTCCGGGGGATCCGCGACCGGCGGCAAGATCCCCGGCAGGCAGACGCCGGTGCCGACCAGCTCGACCGAGCGGTTCTCGGGCGGGAAGGTGACGCCGGCGCGCTCGAGGCGGCGCCAGACGATGTCGGCGGCGAGCTTGGCCTTGGCGACTGCGCGCGGCCCCGAGATGGTGATCTGGCCGCTGGTCTTGTAGCCGGCGAGGTAGGACGCAGAGATCTTGAAGAACGGGGTCTTCGCGCCGCCGCGGATGCCGGAGACGCCCACCCGGTCGCGCCCCTCCTGGTGCAGGCGGATGCTGGTGAAGTCGGCGACGCAGTCGGGGGTGAGGTACTCCGCCGGCTTGCTCATCTCGTAGAGCAGCTGCTCCGCCACCGTGTCGACCGTCACCATGCCGCCGGTTCCCGCGTGCTTGGTCACCGTGAAGGTGCCGTCCTCGCGCGCCTCGACGATCGGGTAGCCGACGTTCCAGAGGTCGGGCACCTCCCACCAGCGGCTGTAGTTGCCGCCGGTGCACTGGGCGCCGCACTCGATGATGTGCCCGGCGATGGTGCCGGCGGCGAGGCGGTCCCAGTCGCGTTCGCCCCAGCCGAACTCGTGGATCGCCGGCGCCAGCGCCAGGGCGGTGTCGGTGATGCGGCCGCAGAGCACGATCTGCGCCCCGCCGGCCAGCGCCTCGACCACCGGCCGCGCACCGAGGTAGGCGTTGGCGCTCATCAGCCGATCGACGTGCGGCGCGAGCGGCTCGCCGGTGTCCATGTTGGCGAGCGGATGGCCGGCGGCGATCAGCCCGGGCAGGCGGCCCAGCACGTCGTCGCCTTCCACCACGCCGACGCGGAGGCCGGAGACCCCCAGCTCGCGCGCCACCTCGAAGATCCGCCGCCGGCAGGCGCGCGGGTTGAGGCCGCCGGCGTTGGTGAGAATGCGGACGTTGCGCTCGATCGCCTCGGGCAGGATGCGGCGGATGAAGCTGATGAAGTCCGTGGCGTAGCCCTGGTCGGGGTTCTTGAGCTTCTGCCGCATCATGATCGACAGCGTCACCTCGGCGAGGTAATCCATGCCGACGTAATCGATCGGCCCACCGCGCACCAGCTCGACCGGGGCGTCGACGCTGTCGCCCCAGAACCCCTGGCCGTTGCCGATGCGGACGGTCTTCATGAGGGTTGCCAGCGTAGCATTAGTCCCCACGCCTGCCGGCAATCTCGAGGCACGCAAGACGGCGCTGAGATGTGGCTCTGGAGGCCTACTCAAAGCGTCTATCGGATCGCCCCCCGCATCCCCTCGATCCCCTTCCCACCCCTCCGGGGGGGAAGGGGACACCCCCTCCCTCCCCCCTCACTAAAGAGGTTCTTGCTAGGTTTGGAGCACGCCGGTGCGGAACGGGGGGATCTCGGGGTTGTGGGCGGCGGCGGCCAGCGAGCGGGTGAGCACGCGGCGGGTGGCGGCGGGATCGACG
>DATNKH010000698.1:0-4497 GCA_035603475.1 Thermoanaerobaculia bacterium | reverse complement strand
GGGAGGGAGGCAAGGGCAATCCAGCCAGGACACTACCCGCTGCCGACTGCGCCCGCGACGCCTGCTGCCGCTTCTGCACTGCCGGCCAGGCCACCACCCCGGCCAGCGCCAGCGCGCTCGCCAGCGTCACCATCAGGCCCGGGGTGAGTCCCGGAGGCCAGTAGGAGAGCTCCACCTCGGATCGCCCGGCCGGCACCGCCACCGCGCGGAAAGCATAGTTGGCCGGCAGGATCGCCGCCGGCCGGCCGTCGACCCGGGCGCTCCAGCCAGGGAGCAGGCTGTCGGCGGCGTAGACCAGCCCGGGCCGCGGCGCGTCCACCCGCAGGCGGTAGCCGTTGCGCCCGAAGGCCGCCACCGTCACCGCCGGATCGCCGGGCCGGTTGGGCGATGCCGCCACGGGCGGGAGCGACTCGAGCAGCACCCTGCGCCCGGCCGGCAAGCCGCCGAGGAGCGCCAGCGCCCGGCTGGCGGGCACCACCTGGAAATCGCTGGTGAAGAAGAAATGCGGGGACCCGTGGCGCCTGAAGATGCGCACGAAGCCGTCGTCGTACAGCCTGCCGTAGCCCCGGCCCTCCGCCTCGGTCATCGTCTGAGATGAGCTGTAGGCGATCGCCAGGAACTCGACGGCGGCTCGGTCGAGCACACCCTCAGGAGGGAGCTCGCGGTGCGACCCGGTCAGGAAGATGGGCCCGCCATAGGGGTGGGCGTAGGTCTTGTAGAGCTCGAACGCCCGCGGCGCATTGAAGGCCATCAGCGAGTCGAGCTGGAAGATGCCGAAGGCCCCGCCGGCGTCGGCCGTCAAGGCCTCGGCCCCGAAGACCCGCCCATAGCCGGCCACTCGCGCCAGGGCGCGCACGTAGTCCGGCGGGTGGCGCCAGACGTCGAAGCGCTTGGGCCGCGGGTACCAGGTGTGCAGGAACGCTTCGTAGGCGAACAGCCCCAGCAGCGCCGCCGCCACGAGGTGGGTGGTCCGCGACCGGCGGGCGCGGCGGACGCCGGCCAGGACCAGCGCGATCCAGACCACGGCGAGGCCGAGCAGCAGCTGCCATTCGCTCTCCCACTGCGGCGCCCCCTCCCGCAAGAAAATGCCGGCGTGGACGCCGATCCAGCGCGTTCCCGCGAGCGCCAGGAGGCCGGCCGCTCCGGCGGCCGCTGCCCAGCGGTAGGTGACGGCGCCGCGCCGCAGCTGCGCGACGCCGAGCGCCGCGAGCAGGGCGACCAGCAGGTCGATCAGCGGGGCCAGGTAGAAGGCAAAATGGATCTGCTTGAAGACCGGCAGATAGGCCAGCCACTGGACCGGCGGCAGGCCGAGCAGCTTCATCAGCGCCACCGCCAGGGTGATCCAGCTCGCCAACCACAGGGCGCGCTCCCGCCCGGGCGGCGGCCGTAGAGCGAGCGCGCAGAGCAGCAGCGGCACCCATCCGGCGTAGGTCAGATGGGGGGCGTCGGGCTCCCCCATCGGCGGGTGCAGCAGGACCTCGTTGGCCCCCATCAGCACCGGCGACAGCAACTGCAACAGGGTGACTGGCTTGATCGCGTATTGCGCCGCCGTGTCGTAGACCGCCCGGATCTGGGGTGCGGCATGCTCGAGCGCCACGACCGGCAGGTAGAAGAAGCACACCAGGCCCACCGCCGCGAGCGCCGCCAGCGCGAACCGGGCCAGCACGCGGCCGCGGGACGGTGCGCCCGCGCCGGCGGGCGTCGATAACACCGCGGTCACCGCGTACAGCGCGCTGAACCCGAAGCCCGCCACCGCCAGCGGCGGGAAGCTCGCCAGGGCGGCCATGGCGAACCCGAGCGCCATCAGCGCCCCCATGCGCGCCCCGGGCCGGTCGAGGAAGCAGCGCGTCAGGTAGAGGGTGAAGGGGATGCAGGCGGTCGCGGGTCCCTCGAAGGAACCGACGTTCTGGGTCAACGCGCCGCAGAACATGAAGGCGGCGGCGCCGATCAGGCTGGCAAGCGGCGCGAGGCCGTGACGATGGAGGAACAAGAAGGTGAACCAGCCGCCGCACAGCACGACCAGCAGCTGGAAGGCGTTGCGCAGCTCGTTGGTGTTCCCCAGCGCCAGCATCGCCAGGTAGGGAGGGAAGGCCGCCGTCGACGTCAGGTTCGCCATCTCGGGCGTGCCCATGCCGACATAGGGGTTCCACCATGGCGGCTCGCCCGCGCGCAACCCCTGGCGCACGAACTCGGCATCCGGCTCCCACTGCCAGACCGGTCCCCCCGGATCGTGGAAGTTCGTCATCAGGTTCAAGTTGCGGCTCTTCCAGGTCTCGGGGGGCTCGAATTCCGGCCCGTAGTTCTGCGGCAGGTACCGATAGTCGAGCGGGTTGGTGCTGTTCGAGTAGACCAGGGAGCGCCCGTCGAAGATCACGTTGCCGTAAGCGACGCACAGCAGCGCCACGAGCGCCGCGAGCGCCAGCCAGGCCTGCCGCCGGCCAGGGGCGGTAAGCGCCAGCCAGACCTGCCCCCGGATGCCGGCGCCGGCGGCGCCAGGGCCAGTGCCGCGACCGCGGCCACGGTTGCGCGAGCGGCGTGGACGGCTCGCCCTGCCCGTCGCACCGGCCTCGCCGGCGGGACCGGGCGCGGGGGGTTGCTCGCCGGCGGCGGCGTGGGCGCCGGCGCGCTTGCCTCGCGCCCGCTTCTTGCCTCGGCCCTTGCCCGACCGGCGCTGCGCCATCCGTCCTCCTGCGGGTTTCGCGAAAAAGAGTCAGCAGAGTATATTCACTCACTCTATGCTTGGGAACCATGGCGGGAGCGCGCCCGGGGAAGCCGTGAGCCGCGGCCCTTCCGATGACGGGGACTTGGCCGAGGAGACGCCGGCCCGGGGAAGGCGCGGCGCGCTCGCTTTCTATGTCATTGCCGCGGCCGTCGGCATCATCGCCAGCGGTCTGTCCTTCGCCGAATTCTTCACGTCCCGATTCGACCGCATCGCCGGGAACTTCGGTGATGCCAGGCTCATCATCTATCTCCATGAGCACTGGTACAACGTCTATCGCGGCAGGGAGGCATGGCTCTCGCCTCCATTCTTCTTCCCCGTCAAGCACGTCCTGGCTTACTCACACACCTTGTTCCTGCAATCTCTACCTTACTCTTTGCTCCGCCTGACCGGCCTCGATCCCTATGTCTCATTTGAAGCAACTCTACTGCTGTTCTCCTGGGTCGGCTACGGCGCCACCGTCGGCTTGCTCTGCCAGCTCGAAGTCAGGCGCGGATTCGCGATCATCGGAGCGGTCTTATTTGTCTTCTCCAACATTCTTCATATCTGGATCATTGCCCCACAGAGCTACACGATCATGCTCATTCCCCTGGTGTTGCTTTGGGTGGCAAAGGCGGTCGCATACGGCTCACAGCGCCGCACCCGCACTCTGCTCTTGCTGAGCGCAGCAGGCATCTCGTGCTCATTGATACTCTTCTCTGACTTCTATACCGGCTGGTTCTTCGGCTTCTTCGCGCTGATGGTTGGTGCGCTGGCGACGTCCACCCATCGCGAGCTGCGGTCGCGTTGCATCATGTTCGTGAGGGAAAGTTGGTCCCTGATCGTACCCGCACTCCTGGCGGCATCGCTGGCCCTCCTGCCGTTCATCATCACCTACGGACCAGCGATTCTGAGCAACCAGGGCAGGCCGTTCGACCAGCTCGCGCTCTACGCGCTGCCGTTTGCCGACATCGTGAACGTCCATACCGGAAATCTCGTTTGGGGGCGCCTGCTCGGCCGGATCGACGCCGGCTATGACAACCTGGGGATGGCCTATGGACTGCCGCCCGGATTGCTCTGCGGTTTTGTCGTCGTCGTCGCGCTCATGCTGGCGCGCCGGCGCGTTCTCCCCTGGGAGCGAGGCGACCTTCGGTTCGCGTTGGTATCGCGCTCGACGGCAGTGGTTCTCCTCGCCTGGGCGCTGCTGTTCAAGACCCGCCACTCCCTCTTGTGGCACATGGTGTGGCATCGGGTGCCGGGCGCCTCGGCCATCCGCCTCACGCAGCGCTTCCAGTACCAATTGAGCCTGGCGGTGGTCGTGGCCGTCGTCGCGGCCCTGTCTGCCGCGTGGGATGCCGCGTCCCGGCGCACCGTTCCGGGCCGGCCTCTCTGGCGAGCCATGGCGCTGGTCGCGATCGGCGTCGCCAGCGCCTTCTTGTTGCTCGAGCAGGTCAACCTGGTCGAGACGCACTGGATCAGCAGGCGCGAAGAGCAGGACCGCCTCGGCGCGATCTCCGCACCTCCTGCTCGCTGCGAGAGTTTCTTCATCCAACAGGCCGCGATCCCGCGGCTTCCCGGCATCGCGCTGCAGGTCGACGCCATGCTGATCTCACAGCGGCTGGCGGTGCCCACGATCAACGGCTATAGCGGCTTCAATCCTCCAGGGTGGCTGCTGGGGAATCCGTCCCACCCCGAATACCTCGACTATGTCGCGAGCTGGGCGTCGGCGCACCACTTGCGACAGCCATGCGCGTACCAGGTCTTGGGCAAGTGGACGGCGGAGCCGCTGGCCCGCCCGC
>DATNKH010000697.1:0-2266 GCA_035603475.1 Thermoanaerobaculia bacterium | reverse complement strand
CGTGTGCGGGAAATCCGCATGCACGGTTTGAACGGGGGTCTTGACTTCGACCGTCGCGGCAACGCGGCGAAGGAGTAAGGATCTACCAATGCGGGTGCCGCCGGAGGAGTTCGAGCAGCTGGTCGCGCGCGCCCTGGACGGGCTGCCGGAGGACTTCGCCGAGCTGCTCGAGAACGTCGCGGTGGTGATCGAGGAGGAGCCCGACCCCGACGACCTCGACGCCCTGGAGATGGACGAGGACGAGGAGCTGTTCGGCCTCTATCAAGGAGTGCCGCTCCCCGAGCGCGGCGCCGGCGCGACCTCGGCGCTCCCGGACCGCATCGCCATCTACCGCGGCCCCATCCTGCGCTACTGCCGCAACCGGCGCGAGGTGATCCGCGAGGTCCGCGACACGGTCGTCCACGAGCTCGGTCACTACTTCGGTCTCGACGAAGAGGACATGCCGTACTAGCAGGGACCACGCGCATGTCCCGTTCCCGCCGACGCTTGCTGCTGCTGCTGGCCGCGGTGCCGGTGCTGGTGTTGCTGCTGGCGCTGTTGTACCAGGCGGGCATGGCCGCCCTCGAGGGGCAACGCCGCGGCTTCTGGGACAGCGTGCTGTGGGCGGCGTCGACGCTCACCACCACCGGCTACGGTCTCGACCACCAGTGGCGCCATCCGGCGATGGTGGTCTACGTCACCGTCGTGCAGTTCCTCGGCTTGTTCATGGTCTACCTGATCTTCCCGATCTTCTTCATCCCCTTCCTCGAAGAGCGCTTCGAGGTGCGCCTGCCGCAGGAGAGCCCGCGCGACATGGCGCACCACGTCGTGATCTACCGCCACGGCCCGGCCGTCGAGACGCTGATCTCCGAGCTGAACGCGGCCCGTGTGCCCATGCTGGTGCTCGAGCCCGACGAGGCGGTGGCGCGCCGGCTGCACGAGGGCGGCCTGCACGTCGTGCACCGCGGCCAGGTCGACGGCGCGCTGGCCGCGGCCCGCCTCGACCGGGCGCGGGCGCTGATCGTCAACGGCAGCGACGACGAGAACGCCGCGGCCATTCTCGAGGCGCGGCAGCTCGGCTACGCCGGGCCGCTGCTGGCGCTCGTCGAGGATCCCTACCACCGCCGCCCGATGATGTTGGCGGGCGCCACGGCGGCGTTCACGCCACGGCACATCCTGGGGGCGGCGCTGGCGGCGCGGGCCTCGGCGCGCATCAGCCCCCGCCTCGCCGGGGTTCAGCAGCTCGGCCGCAACCTGCTGGTGGCGGAGGTGAAGGTGACCGAGCACAGCCCGCTGGCCGGCATGACCCTCGAGGAGGCCGGGATCGGCGCGCGCACCGGCGCCACCGTGATCGGCCAATGGCGCGGCGGCGAGCTGACGGTGCCCACCGGCGGCGACTGGCGCCTCGAGCCAGGCGGCATCCTGATCGCGGTGGGCAGCCACGACAGCATCGAGAAGCTGGGCGAGCTCGCCGGCGCCGGCGACGTCCTGCGGCGCCGGCACGGCCACTTCGTGGTGGGTGGCTACGGGGAGGTGGGACGCAAGGTGGTCGAGTTGCTGCGCACGGTCGGCGAGGAGGTGCGGGTGATCGAGCGGCAGCCGCCGAGCGCCGCCGGCGCCCCCGGCGCCCCCGGCGCTGACCACCCCGACAACCCCGAGGGCGTCGATGTCGCCGGCAACGTGCTCGAGCTGCAGGTCCTCGAGGCCGCCGGGGTGCGCGACGCGCAGGCAGTGGTGCTCGCCCTCGACACCGACAGCGCCACCCTCTTCGCGACCGTGATTCTCAAGGACCTGGCGCCGGACGTGCCGGTCATCGCCCGCGTCAACCAGGCCGACAACGTCGACCGCATCCACCGCGCCGGCGCCTACTTCGCGCTCTCGATCAGCCAGGTCTCCGGCCAGATGCTGGCCAAGAAGCTGCTGGGCCAGGAGGCTTTCGCCGTCGATCCCCAGCTGAAGGTGAGGAAGCTCGCCGCCCTACCCCTGGCCGGCCGGCATCCCTCCGATCTGCGCATCCGCGGCCGCACCGGCTGCTCGGTGGTGGCCGTCGAGCGCGGCGAAGAAGTGCTGGTGGACTTCGGCCCGGACTTCCGTTTCCAGCCGGACGACACGATCTACGTCTGCGGCAGCAGCACCGCCGTCCAGCGCTTCGTAGAAGTCTTCCGCCTCCCGGAGGCGGCTGGCTAAATCAGAGCCGGCCCCACGATGTCGGTGGCCGAAGAGATAGGTTGGCCGGAGGGGAGGAGGCGAGGGCCGCGGTAGGCGGGACCCTCCCTCTGGCCGAGCT
>DATNKH010000696.1:0-5772 GCA_035603475.1 Thermoanaerobaculia bacterium | reverse complement strand
TCGGCGCCGCCGGCGTCGCTGGCGCCGCCGGTAGGCCGCGCGTCCGCCGCGCCATCGCCGGCGCCGATCGCCATCCGTGCCGGGCGGCTCCTCGACGGCCGGGGCAAGGCGTTGGCCGACGTCACGGTTGTGGTCGCCGGGTCGCGGATCGTCAGCGTGCGGAGCGGCTCCGGAGCCGGCGCCGCCGCGCCGCCGGCCTCGCCGGCGGCCAGCTGGGACCTGCGTGGCCTGACGGTGCTGCCGGGCGGTATCGACACCCACGTGCACATCGGCTGGCATTTCGACGCCAGGGGCCGTTCGCGCGACCGGGCGGGGGAGGGCGAGCCGCCGGCGCAGAGCCTGCTCTACGCGGCCGAGAATGCGGTGGCGACGGTCCGCTCGGGCATCACCACGGTCCAGAGCCTGGGCGCGGCGGAGGACCGCGACCTGCGCGAGGCGCTGGCGCGCGGCATCATCCCCGGCCCGCGCCTGCTCACCTCGCTGACTCCGATCGACGACGAGACTGGTCCGCCGGAGGCCATCCGCGCCGCGGTGCGCAAGCTGGCGGCCGGCGGCGCCGACGTGGTCAAGGTCTTCGCCTCGAGGAGCATCCGCGACGGCGGCGGACCGACTTTGAGCCAGGAGCAGCTCGACGCTGCCTGCGGCGAGGCGCGGGCGCGCGGCCTGCGCTCGGCGGTGCATGCGCACGGCATCGAGAGCGTCCGCCGCGCCGTCACCGCCGGCTGCGGCTCGATCGAGCACGGAGTGCTGCTCGACGCCGCGTCGCTGCGCCTGATGGCCGGACATGGCACTTACTTCGACCCCAACCTCGACCTCGTCTTCCGCAACTATTTCGAGAACCAGGCCCATTTCATCGGTATCGGCAACTACACTGCCGAGGGCTTCGCGCAGATGCGCAAGGCGGTGCCGCGCGCCCTGGCGGTCTTCCGCCAGGCGCTCGCGACGCCGGGCCTCAAGGTGGTCTTCGGCACCGACGCGGTGGCCGGGGCCCACGGCCGCAACTTCGAGGAGCTCGTCTACCGGGTGGAGCAGGGCGGCCAGGACCCGATGGCCGCGATCGTCTCGGCGACCTCGCTCGCCGCGCAGAGCCTGCGTCTCGGCGACCGCACCGGCACGATCGCTCCCGGCTACGAGGCGGACCTGATCGCCGTCGACGGCGACCCGTCACGGGACATCCGGGCGCTCCTGCGGGTGGTCTGGGTGATGAAATCCGGCCGCGTGATCAAGAACGAGCTCCGCTGCCCTTGACCGGGCCGGGCGGCGGCGCCGGCGGCGGCCCCGGCGTGACGGGCCCCGGCGCCGGGTCTGCCGGCGGGCACTCCTCGCCGGCGTTGAAGGCTCCGCCGAGCTGGTCGCACTGCGGGCCGGTCAGCGTCGCGCAGTAGGAGCGCTGTCCGCTCGAGAAGGTACACGCGCCGCGGACCGTGCCCGGCGGCAGCGACTGGCCCAGCAGCTTCAGGAGGATGACCATCACGTCGCTCTCGGCGATGTTCGCCGGAGCCGCCGGGACGGCCGGCGTCACCGGCTCCACCGGCACCGGCGGCTCGCCGCTGCCGGTGCGGGGCGCCGGCGTCTCCGGCGCCGCTCCCGACACCGGCTGAAGTGGCGGCGCGGGTGGGACGTCGGGACCCGCGGGCGTGTCGGCGAAGGCGGCCACCAGCACCATCTCGTAGGGCAACGACCAGTCGAGGACCCCCGCCACCCGGCCGCTGTTGGCGACCCGCCAGGAGAGCAGCGAGAGGTCGATGCGCGGGAGGCCGACGACGTGCAGCGCCTCGCCCTTGTGCATCGCCTTGACCCGAGCGTACGGTGCCGTGCCGGCCACCGCCACCATCCGCCGCTCGTGAACCAGGAGGTCGCCGGCGGTGTCGAGGATGGCCGCCTTCACGCTGAGGCCGTCGGCCAGCAGGTGGGTGGGCTCCTCGTTGAGGCGGATGACGAATTCGACGTAGTTGTAGCCGGCCATGCGGGTCGTGACGGTCGTGGTGCCGTCGCCGGTCGCGATGTGGCTCGGCAGCCGCTCGTAGCTCTGGAACGCCTGGGAGGCGTCCTTGTAGGTGAAGCCGGCGATCGGCTGGAACGAGCCGGCGAGGTCCAGGTCGCCGATCCGCAGCAGCGGGTGGATCTCGAAGACATGCGGCGGGTTGGTGGTCTTGAAGGGCTGCAGGGGCTGGCCCTGGATCTGCTCGTCATCGCCACCGTGCTCGCACCAGAGCCGCCAGACGCCGCGCACCTGCAGCGGCTGGCCGCCACGCTCGGCCTGGTGGATGAGGTCGACGGCGTCGAGCTCCAGCACCGCGTTCATCACCTCGGCCACCGCCGCCAGGCCGATCTCCGGCGCCCGCCCGGCGGCATGGAGGTCGCCGTCGCTGGCCGGCGGATTGGGCCGGGCGTGCGCCTTGTCGACGGTGAAGGCGGCGTCGATGGTGGCGCGGTCCTTGTACTTCTCGACGAAGGCGTTCTGCAGGGTGACCTGGATCTCCGCCCGGGCTGCGGCTGGAAGCACCAAGGCGGCCAGCAGGGCTGCCGCGGCCAGGCCGGAGGAGGAGCGGCGTGCCGGCGGCGATGGCGGCGGCCATCCCCGCGGACGGATGCGCCGCGGGCCGGCGGGCCCACGGTCTCGCGATCTCGGCATGTCGAGCTCCTCTAGCGCCGCCAGCGCCGCCGGGGCTGCCGGCGGCCTCTGCACTGCGATCTTCGATGCCCCGCGGAGATCCTATTATAGATCGCTGTAAGGCCGTTTCTCTGCTGGCGCGCGGGTGGTGGTTCAGTGACCTCCGAGGTCGCGGGCGAACCGGTGGCGGCCACCAAGAAAGCACCGAGGAAAATACGACCGATCGTGCTATTGTCGGCACACATCGCAGCGACGATCGGGACGCGGGGCAACGTGGTTCGGCGCGAGAGAGGGAGGAGGAGGAGAACGATGTCCGTAGGGATCGAGCAGATTCAGCAGCTGGTGCGCGGCGAGCTGCCGCTGCCGCCGATCGCACGGCTGATCGGTTTCGCGGTGACCGAGGTCGAGAGCGGCAGGGTGGTGGTGGAGCTGGCGGCCGACGAGCGCCATGCCAACCCGATGGGCACGCTGCATGGCGGCGTGCTCTGCGACCTCGCCGACGCCGCCATGGGCATGGCCTACGCCTCCCGCCTCGAGGACGGCGAGTCGTTCACCACCCTCGAGCTGAAGATCAACTTCCTCAAGCCCGTGTGGCGCGCCCGCCTGCGGGCGGTCGGCACGGTGATCAAGATGGGCCGCACCGTCGGCCTCGTCGAGTGCGAGATCTTCGACGAGAAGCCTGCCCTCGTCGCCAAGGTCTCGAGCACGTGCATGACCCTGCGCGGCGAGGCCGCCAAAGGCCGGTAGGGGGGGCCGCTCCGCGGCCTTACCCGCTGCGGGGCGTGCAGGGGTCTTCTGCGGGTGGGCTACCCGCCCACCCGGCGGGGGTGGAGGAGTGCGGCGTCCCTTCTGGGACCTGCTGCGTGAGATCATGATGCGACTCATGTGCTTATCGCTGCAGCGGTGCCGCGTGCCTGCACCTTCTGATCTTCGATCGCCGTGCCCAGGCCTGCGGTCGTGAGCTCCTCGACTGAACGGCCGGTCGACGTGGTGGTGGTGGGGGCAGGGATCTCCGGCCTGGCGGCGGGTTTCCGGCTGATGCGGGCGGGGATGCGGGTGGTGGTGCTCGAGGCTTCGCAGCGGCCGGGAGGAGCGCTGGTCAGCCAGGAGGCGGCAGGTTTCCGGTTCGAGCTCGGGCCCAACACGGTGCTCGAGAGCGATCCGAGCTTGCCGGCGCTGATCCGCGACTGCGGCCTGGACGGCGAGCGCCTGGTTGCCGCGCCGGCGGCTCGCCGCCGCTGGGTCTGGCATGGCGGCAGGCTGCGCGCGCTGCCCTCGGGACCGCTGGCGTTCCTGCTCAGCCCGCTGTTCCCGCCGGCTGCCAAGCTGCGCCTGCTGCGTGAGCCCTGGGTGGCGCCGCGGCCGAGCGCCCGAGACGATGACGCGGACGAGGAGACGATCGCCGATTTCGTGCGCCGCCGGCTGGGAGAGGCGTTCCTCGAGCGGGCGGTGGGACCGTTCGTCTCGGGGGTCTACGCGGGCGACCCCGAGCGACTGGCGGTGCGCTGGGCGACGCCCAGGATTGCGGCATTGGAGGCAACGCACGGCAGCCTGGTCCGCGGCATGCTCGCCCGCCTCGCCCACAGCGTTGCCCTCGCCCGCCTCCGCGTCGGCCGCAAGGGGGGGGGCCCCCCCGGGACGCCGCCGCGGGGCGCCATGGTCTCGCTACGCGGCGGTCTCGAGGAGCTGCCGCGGCGGCTGGCGCGCGAGATCGGCGACGTGCGTTGCGGTGTCGCCTGCCGGGCGGTACGGCACGACGGCCGTGGCTTCGTGGTCGAGCATGCGGGAGGCACCGTCGGCGCGCGCCACGTGCTGCTGGCGGTCCCCGCCGACGTGGCCGCGGCGCTCCTCGACGAGGCCAGCGCGGGGCGCAGCCGCCTGCTGGCCGAGCTGCCCTACGCCGCGGTGGCGGTGGTGGCGGCCGGGTACCGCCGGCAGGACGTGGCGCATCCGCTCGACGGTTTCGGCTTCCTGCGCGCCACGGGCGCCGGCGGCGCCGGCCTGCGCATGCTCGGGTGCCTGTTCACCTCGAGCCTCTTTCCCGGGCGCGCCCCGGAGGGGTGCGTGGCGCTCACCGCCTTTCTCGGCGGCCGCACCGACCCCGAGGCCGCGGCCTGGAGCGACGAGCGGCTGGGCGCGGCCGTCCAGGAAGATCTTGGCCGCGCCCTGGGCCTGCGCGGCGAGCCGCTGGCGAGAGTGGTGCGCCGGTGGCCCCGCGCCATTCCGCAGTACGAGCGCGGGCACGGCCGCTTCGTCGCCCTGCAATCCGAGCTCGAGCGCGAGCTGCCGGGCCTCTACCTCGCGGGCAACTACCTGCACGGCATCTCGGTGCCCGACTGCGTCCGCAACGCCACCGCCCTGGCCGAGCGGATTGCCGCCGGCGGTTCCCCGCTGTCGCCCTAGCTCCGCGTGCCGGCGACCGGCGCCGCTTCGGGGACGGCGGGCGCGGCCTGCAACCAGGGTGCGGTGAGCATCAGGCCGAGGTCGAGCTCCGGGTAGACCGGATGGCGGCCGAGCAGGTCGCCGACCCGGGCCCGCGCCTGCTCGGCGGCGGCCGGGTCGAGCGTGTAGCGGGCCAGGCTGCGCTCGCCGGCCTTGGCGCCGGCAGCGATCACCTCGGGCGCGGTGTGGCCGAGGACGAGACGCATGATGGCGGCGATCTCGCGCATCTCGGCGGCACCCATGCCCAGCGTGGTAGCGGCCGGCGTGCCGAGGCGCAGGCCGCTGGTGTACCAGGGACCGTTGGGGTCGTAGGGAAGGGAGTTGCGGTTGAGGGTCAGCCGGCACTCGCGCAACGCCGACTCCGCCTGCCGGCCGGTGAGGCCGAGGCGGCCCACGTCCACCAGCACCAGGTGGTTCTCGGTGCCGCCGGTGACCACCCGCAGCCCTTCGGCGGCGAGCGCCGCCGCCAGCTCGCGGGCGTTGTCGACGACGCGCTGCGCGTAGCGCTGGAAGTCCGGCCGCAGCGCCTCGCGCAGCGCCACCGCCTTGGCCGCCATGGCGTGCGGGAGAGGACCGCCGAGCACGGTCGGGCAGCCCTTGTCGACCCACTCGGCGAGCTCCTTCTTGCACAGCACCAGGCCGCCGCGCGGACCGCGCAGGGTCTTGTGGGTGGTCGTGGTGACGACGTGCGCGAACGGCACCGGATCGTAGTTGCC